>CACZON010000098.1 GCA_902782805.1 Oscillospiraceae bacterium | reverse complement strand
GCAAAAATGTCTTTTCAAGTTTCGTCACTTAATTCCCGTGAAGAAGCAGAAAAATTCTTCGATCTTCTGGATCTTAAGTTTGAGCCGAAACAATAATATGTTCCCGATACAGGAGGGCGGTTTAAAACCGCTCTCTTTTTTTTATGCAAAAAAGCAAACCGAGTTAAAACACCGTAATAATTCTCAAAAACGGCTTGTATCGCGCCTTGAAAAACTGTATAATAGCTACAAGAATTTTACCAAAAGAGGTGGCGCGTTTTGATCGGAACGAAGCATCAGATCCATTTTGATCCCGAAAAATGCGTCGGCTGCGGGCTTTGCTACAAATCCTGCTTTGTCGACGTGATCCGCTGGGACAGCGAAGCGAAAAAACCCGTATTCAAATACGTTGAAGACTGCGAGCACTGCTTCTATTGCCAATCCGTCTGCGCAAGAGGCGCGATCGAAGTGATCCCGGATTACGAGAGCGAGCATTTCCTGCAGTCGTTCGAACGCTACGCGTAAAGGAGGGAACCCGATGGAGTATCAAAAGCTATCCTGCGATATCCTGATCCTCGGCGGCGGCGTAGGCGGCCTTTGCTGCGCGGTGGCGACCAAGGAGCTCAACCCCGAAGCGGATATCCTGATCGTTGAAAAGAATTTTTCCGGCTATTCCGGAAAGGCGAACCGCGGCGGCGGCGTGCTGCAGTATTTCGACCCGGAGAAGATCAATCCCTGGGAATTCGTAAAATTCCACGCCGAGAAGATCGGTGCGTATCTGGGCGACCAGGAGCTGATGGCGAAATATGTGGAAATGAATCCCTCCATGCTCGAAAAGCTCGCCTCCTGGGGCGCCTCGCTCCCGCGGCGCGAAGACGGCACCTTCAACGTCTTCCCCACCGGGCCGATGACGGCGATGATCGCAACCGACCTCGATATCACCCTGAAGATCCGCCGTACGGCGGAGAAGCTCGGCGTTCGCTTCCTCGATAAAACGGCGCTCGTAGACCTTTTGACGGACGAATCCGGCGCAGTCGGCGCGGCGGTCTTCTCGATCCTCGACGGCGCGCCCACCGTGATCGAAGCGAAAAAGACCGTTCTCGCCACCGGCAGCCAGAACTACCGGATCGGCTCGATGTGGTCGAGCGGCCGCGGCGACGGCATTGCGGCGGCCTACCGCGCCGGCGCGAAGCTGCGCAATACGGAATTCGGCAATTTTGCCCAGCTTGCGCGCGTCCGCAGCCACAACGAGGTCGTCTTCGGCGAAAACCTGATGTACAACGCGAAGGACGAACATATTACGAAAAACTTCCTCAAGGAGCGCGAAACGGATATCACGAGCACGGCGATCCGCGAATGGTTCACCCAGGTGCGCGACGGAAACGGCCCCATAACCGTCCGCTTCCCGGCGCCTCCGCCGCCCCCGCCGAAGCCCGAGGGCGAGCAGCCCGCTCCCCCGCCCCCGCCGCGCCCGAAGCGCTACGGCGACGCTTTCCGCAATCTCAACCGCGAGGCCGCCGCGAAGGTCGACACCGACATGGAGGTCGCGCCGCTCTTTATCGGCGAGCAGTCCCCGATCGCCGTCAATCACAACATGAAAACCTCGCTCGACGGGCTCTACGCCATCGGCGACTGCAGCTACTGCGGCAGCGGCGTTGCCGGCGCGGTACCGGCGCCTCCCGGAAGAAACCGCGGCTCCGGCATCCTCAACGCCGTGTTCGCGGCGATCCAATGCGCCGAAGAGCTCGGACGGGCGGATCTTTCCGCCCCGCTGCGCGAAATCGACGAAGCGCAGGCGCAGAAAGCCTTTGCGCGCACGGTCGCTCCGCTTGAGCAGGCCCCGGGCGTCTGTGCAAAGGAGGTCATCGCCCTCGTGCAGAAGGCGATGGCGCCGGTGGAGCAGTCCGTATGGATGCGCGCGGACCGGATGGAGAAAGCGATGAAATTCGTAGAGCAGGCCGAGGCGCTGCTGCCGAAACTCCACGCCGAAGATACCCACGGCGTCCTCGAATGTCTCGAAGCCGAGGCGATGGTCCTTTCGGCCAAGATGCATTACAAGGCCTCCGCGATGCGCAAGGAATCGCGCGGCTGGTTCCTGCGGGAGGATTACCCGGAAACGGACAACGAAAACTGGCACAAGTGGATCGTCGTTCAGCTTCTCGGCGGCGAGATGACCCTCTCGACCGAAGAGATCCCGCCGGAGCGCTTCCCCGCCCCGAAAAAAGCCTGAAAGGAGTTTTCTCATGGTACCGATTACCGAAGAAGAGAGAAACGGCCCGCTTTATAAATATTTCCGGCGCGAAATGGTCGACGCCGGCCCGGAAAAATACGCGCTCGCCGTAAATCCGATGCCGCCCGAGATCCTTCACAGTCCCTTTGAGATGAACCGGCTTTTCGACCCGGGCTACCTGCCCTGCGAGGTCGGCTTCGGCTATCTGCCGGACGGCGGCGCAACGCTCGCGAACCTTACGGATATGCCCGGCGTGACGCCCGAGATGTTCGATTTCTGGTTCGCCTGGCACGGGCTCGAATCGATGCGCTACAAGATCTGGAACCGCGATCAGCATTATTACTGCCAGACGCTCAACCCGGAGATCGCGCTTGATAAATCGCTGAGCCTCAAGGAGCGCTACTGGAACACGACCCACGATATCCAGGAGGACGTCGGCATGGGCAAGCAGCACGTGGTGATCAACTTCCGCAATCCGGCGGAGATCGGCTTCGATCCCGAAAAGCTGCGCACCTTCGGCGGAACGGTCGTCTGCTCCGGCGGCGAGCGCGCGCCGGTCATCATGGTGCATTTCGTCCGCCCGACCCCGCGCGGCAGCGAGCTTCGCACGCGCTTCTGGATGGGCTACAATATCGTAAACGGCAAGCCCCACAAGATGATCCCCGAGGGCGCGCCGCCCTTCCCGCTCGAGCCGGTCAAGGCGCTTTTGACCCACAACATCAAGGAGTTTACGAACCTCGCCGCGATCCTGCCCGAGGTCTACGCCGAATTCCACGAAGAATTCGAACGCTGAGCGCTCTAAAACTTCAAAAAGGAGTCTGCTTTCCGGCAGGCTCCTTTTTTCGCCCGTTTGATTCATAAAAATAAACGATTTGTGCCGATTCTTCAAAAAAGTTGCATCTTCATGCAAACTACTTGCATTTGCCCGGCGATATGCTATAATTCGATTAAATGAATATGGCTTTTAGATGACGCTTGCAGGAAATGCGCTTTCGCGCGCAACCGAAGGAAGAAAACTCTCAGGTGTTCCGTAAGGAATGAAGACCGCAAGCCGATAAAACTTTGGAGAAGTCCGCTCCCCCCGGAGCGGGTGCCGAAGGGGCAAAACGCGCCGCGTTAATCTCTCAGGCAAAAGGACAGAGTGCCGTTCGCAGGATCGAAGCATAGGGTCTTTTTGTAAAGAGGGATGAAGCCGGGCGATTGCCCGGCCTTTCTTATTTTTTGCCGCTTCTGCGGCGGATCGGAGTACTTTTATGAGTGAGTTTTTAAGCGGCCTGTCTGATTTCAACGCCTCGGTCAACGACGTGATCTGGGGCGCGTTCGGCCTTGTGCTGCTGATCGGCACCGGCATTCTGATGACGGTTCTGACCAAATGCTTCCAGGTAACGAAAATCAAGCTCTGGTGGAAAAGAACCATCGGGCGCCTCTTCTCGAAAGACACGCACAAAAGAGGGCCCAACGCGATCTCCCCCTTCCAGGCGGTCTGCACGGCGCTTGCCGCAACGGTCGGCACCGGCAATATCGCGGGCGTCTCCGCGGCGATCGTCACCGGCGGTCCCGGCGCGGTTTTCTGGATGTGGATCGCGGCGTTCTTCGGAATGATGACGAACTTCTCCGAAAACGTCCTCGGTATCTTCTACCGCCGCCGCAATAAAGACGGCGAATGGTCCGGCGGCGCGATGTATTATCTGCGCGACGGCGTCGGCAGGAAAAAAGGCCTCAAGCAGATCGGCAAGATCCTGGCGATCCTCTTCTCGATCTTCGCCGTGCTCGCTTCCTTCGGCATCGGCAGCATGGGCCAGGTCAACAAAATCGTCCTCAATATCGAAAAAGCGTTCCCGATCAAGGCGCTTGAAGATATTCTGGTCTTCAAAGCCTACAACGCGGACGGCTCTATCGACGCCGGCAATACGGTTACGCTGTATCCGATCCTCCTCGGCGCGCTCGTCATGATCCTCGCCGGGCTGATCATCGTAGGCGGCCTCAAGCGCATCGCCGCCTTCGCGGAGAAGATCGTCCCCTTTATGGTCGTGATGTTCATCCTCGGTTCGCTT
>CACZON010000097.1 GCA_902782805.1 Oscillospiraceae bacterium | reverse complement strand
CCGGTGATGTTGCCGCCGAGGGCGTCGATCGCCTTCGCAGCAGTGATGACGTCTTCCCACTCCGGAACGCCCTTTTCAGGATCGAGTCCGGCCTGTGTGAACAGGTCCTTATTCCAGTAAACGAACTGAGAGGTTACCTGGAAAGGAATGCCATAGATATGGCCGTCGTCAGCCGTGCAGGCCTGAAGGATCTCCGGAACGAAATCTTCTTTTCTCAGAACCGTCTTCGTGAAGATATCGTCGATCGGGATGTAAATGTGGCGCATCTGATACTCGCCGACTGCAAAACCGAGGTGCAGGTTCGGGCAGGTATGGGATGCGATCGCTGTAGCCAGCTTCTCCTGAAGGGAAGCAAACTGCATGCAGTCCATGTCGACCGTGACGTTCTTCTGATTCTTGCTGTTGTATTCATCAACGAGCTGTTTCAGAAGTTCGCCGTCAGGGCCGGTCCAGCCGTTCCAGAACGTTACCGTAACCGGGTTTTCGAACTTCGCAATCGTGTCCTTCTTCTCGGTCGGGGCATCGCCGGAACTTGTGGGCGTGCTCGATCCGCCGGAGCTGCTGCCTTCGGATTTCGAGCAAGCAGCAAGGACGAAGATCAAGCACAGCGCCAGGATAAGTGCCAGTGCTTTTTTCATGTGTTTTTCCTCCTTAAATTATCAACAATCCTTCGATCGGAACAAAAGATTTTCATCTTCTCCTCTTTTCTCGGGACTGCGGATTCCTTCAAAAAAGGCTCGGCAGGAATACCGCCGCAGCCGCCGTTTTGACGGCTTCTTGTATATGCAAGAAGGGCAGTCTCCCCCTCAACTATATTCCTATCATACTCAAATAATCGGAAAAGTCAAGAGAAAAAGTACACAAACCGTTCATAATTTTTCTTAATTCACAGCCGAAATTTGTTCAAATTAAATATATTCCGCATTAGAATTATATTTGATCCGTCTTGATCGGAAATTCGCAATTTCGGCAGGGAATGAACAGCGCGGCCGCCCCGGCAAATCCGCAAAAAACGTGCAGAACCGTTCGGTTCTGCACGTTTTTCATTTTTATCGCTCTGCTCAACGTCGCATTATCTATAGAAAGCGATTCTGAGCAAATGATCCGCTTATTCGCGAACTCCGAGCTCTCTCTCCTTCTCGTACATTTCCTCAACCAGGAGATCGATATCGCGCTGTGCAAGCTCAATCGATTCATCAATCGTCTTGCGGTCATATACGACGTTTTCGATCATCGGATTAATGTAGCCGGTGTTGAGCGCGAAGGAGTTCCAGAACGACGGCGGGCTTAATTCGCCGAGATGCTGTGAATACTCGTTCGTGATCTTGAAGGTCGGATCACTGGTCAGAGTCGGGTCGTTCGCGACGTCGACGAGGTACGGCTGATACGCCTGCTTGAGGCACCAGTCGTAAGCCGGGCAATGTTCGCGGGTCGTCGAACGCGTATCGTTCCAGTAGGCGATGAAGTGCTGCGCCGCTTTATAGTGCTTTTCGTCGGTATTCTTCATGATGCACATGCTCATCGGAGAACCGGACTGGAACGGGCCGCCCTTCGGGCCTTTCGGAAGCAGCGAGATGCCGTAGTCGATGTTGTGATCCTTTGCGTTCGCGGTTTCCCACGCGCCGGCGATCAGCATGCCGACCACGCCGGAGCCGTAACCTTCCTCAAGGTTGCCGGAGTTGAGAATGTTCGTCTGGGAAGTGTATCTCTTCAACCAGTCAAGCGCATCGCGGTTGCCTTCGATGTACTTCGGATCGGTCAGAACGCAGTGATAGTTGCCGTCGTTATTGTCATCGGCGATGATCATGCCGCCGTAGGCAAGAAGCAGACCGCTGAAGCCCTGGTAATCGGTAACGTTCATGCCGCCGCCGATGATATTGCCGCCGAGCGCGTCGATCGCTGCGGAAGCAGTGATCATTTCATCCCAGGTTTCGACGCCCTTATCGGGATCGAGACCGGCTTGTTTGAAGAGATCCTTGTTCCAATATACGAACATCGAGCTGACCTGGAACGGAATTCCATAGAGCTTTCCGTTGTAATAGCACTTTTCGAGAATATCCGGAACGAAGTCCTCTTTCTTAAGCTGCGTGTTGTCCCAGATATCGTCGATCGGGAGATAGACTTTGTCCATCGCGTACTGTCCGCTCGCCATACCGAGGTGGAGGTTCGGGCAGGTATCGGAGGCGATCGCCGTAGTGATCTTCTCGTTGAGCGCCATGTACTGCATGATCTGCATGTCGATCGTGATGCCTTCCGTGTTCGTGCTGTTGTATTCGTCAACGAGCGAACGCAGCAGCTCGCCGTCCGGGCCGCTCCAGTTGTTCCAGAACGTGACCGTGATCGGCTCCTTCGGTTGTCCCGAGTCGCCGCCGCCCGATCCTTCAGAGCCAGACGACGATTCGCTCTTCGAGCAGGCCGTCAGCGCAAGAACCAGACACAGCGCAAGCAGGAGTGCCAATACTTTTTTCATGATTCTTCCTCCTATTAAAATTCTGATTCGGAAACCGCAGCAGCGGTTTCCGGCCAAACGGTCTTCTCTGCGACCGCTTCTTAACAATTATATCATACCTCAGTTTTTCGAAAAGTCAAGTTTTCTATCGTGATTATTCATAAATAAAGCGCCTGTTTTCAGATTTTTTTATCCATTCTGTGAGCAATTGTCAATTTTAGAAGGAATCACACGAACGTTCCGCGTGATTCTCCCGGCCGGAAATCCGGTTCCGCTGCTCGACTGCGTTTTGTTCTTTTATTCCAAACTCGCTCTATTTTCGGATGAAAATTTGTTCATGATACACGAGGCCGCCTTGACTTTGGAACGCAAAAAAGCTATTCTTATTACAGCGTTTCCATATTCTGAACAATGGAGGGATGATATGGCGGAAAAAACGAACGAAAACATCGCCGTCTATACGCAGATGATGTTTTTTGATCCGCTCAACAAAGCGCCGGGCGCCAGATACGACGAAGACGGAACCCGGCATCTTTATTATGCCGATACCGAGCCGATCGTTTCCGACGACGGCCGCGGCAACGTAACGCTCCGTTATTTTGCTCCGAACGCAAAGACGGTGGAGGTTGCCGGGATCGGCGGCAGTCTTTCGCGGGAGAAGGTGCCGATGCAAAAGGGCGAGGACGGCTATTTTACCGTTACGCTGCACGACGTTTTCCCGGGATTCCATTTCCACGATTATTTCGTCGACGGCCAGCGCGCCGTCAATCCGCTCGCCCCGCTCGGCTACGGCGCCTTCTACCCGATCAATTTCTTTGAAAACACGGATGAAAACAGCGGTTTCTGGGCGCTTCGGGACGTTCCGCACGGCGACGTCCGCATGGAGCAGTACCGCTCGAGCATCACGGGAAGGATGAAAGCCTGCTGGGTCTATACGCCTCCGGGATACGACGAGAGCGAAGAAAAATACCCCGTCCTCTATATTCAGCACGGCGTCGGCGAGAACGAGACCGGCTGGATCTGGCAGGGCAAACTCAACCTGATCGCCGACAACCTGATCGCCGCGGGAGAAGCGCTCCCCTGCGTGATCGTTATGAACGCCGGCTACGCGTTCTGCGACGGCGAGGAATACGATTTCCTGCCCGGCAGATTCTACGGCGAGCTGATCGGCGACTGCATCCCCTTTATCGAAACGAAGTACCGCATCAAAAGAGGCCGCAGGACCCGCGCGGTCGCGGGGCTTTCGCTCGGCTCCTCGCAGGCATTTATGATCGCAATGGCAAACCGCGATCTCTTCGCCTCGGTCGGTATTTTCTCCGGCATGCTGCCGATCCGCCGTCCGGACTATGATTATACGCCGTACTTCGCCGATCCGAAGAACATCGACCGCGATTTCGACCTCTTCTTCGGCGCGGCCGGCGCGGACGAGGGCTTCTGGCCTCAGATGAAGGAACTGCTCGAAGGCTTTCAGAAAGGCGGCGCTAAGAACGTGGTCGCCTATTCCTGCCCCGGCTTCCACGAATGGGGCGTCTGGCGCTGTCATCTGCGCGAATTTCTGAAACTTGCGTTTAAAAAAGCGGAAGGAGGCGCAGAACGATGAAAAACGAGTATCTGAACAATCAGGCGCTCGAAACGGAGGCTTTGTATTTCGATCCCTCCGGGCGCGATATTACGAATATGCGCTTCGACGAGAACGGCTTTGCCCACGGAAATTACCCAAAAAAACCGAAAGGCGTTGAACTTCTCGAAAACGGCGACGTCGTTTTCCGCATCTTTGCGCCGAACGCGAAGATGGTCGAGGTCGCCGGCTTCGGCGGGAGGATGTCGAGCGAAAAAGTTCCGATGAAGAAAGGCGAAAACGGGCTCTGGGAGGTTACGGTTTCCGGGATCCCCGGCGGCTTCCATTATCACGATTATTTCGTTGACGGCAACCGCGTTACAAGCGATCTTGCCCCTTACGGCTACGGCGCGTTCCGCAGCGTCAACTATTTTGAGAAGCCGGACGAAGGCAGCGGCTTCTATCTGCTGCAGGACGTTCCCCACGGTACGATCCGCATGGACTACTACAAGAGTTCCGTTACGGGAAAATTCCGCAGCTGCTTCGTCTATACTCCGCCGGGATACGAAACCGACAAAGACGAGCGCTACCCGGTCATCTATCTCCAGCACGGCGGCGGCGAGGCCGAAACCGGCTGGATCTGGCAGGGCAAGATCCATTATATTATGGATAATCTGATCGCGCAGGGCGCCTGCAGAAAAGCGATCGTTGTGATGAACAACGGCTACGCTTTCGTCCGCTCCGCGATCGAAAACCCGAACATGGGCTCGATCGGCGAGGTCATCGTTCACGACTGCGTACCCTTTATCGACAAAAAGTACCGGACGATTGCGGACCGCAGGTTCCGCGCGATGGCCGGCCTTTCGATGGGCGCCTTCCAGACCCAGGAGGTCGTGTTCCGTCATCCGGATATCTTTGCGAATCTTGCGATGCTCTCCGGAACGCTGCAGCGCCGCTACGAGGGCGACGATTATACCGCGATTTTTGAAAACCCCGAGGTTTTCAAAAAGGATTTCGGCGTGTTCTTCCTTTCGATGGGCAGCGAGGAAAAGAGCCTGATCGAAAACAACCTCTCGCTTGCCGAAGAGCTCCGGGCGAAAGGCGTCGACGTCAAAACGTTCGTCACACCGGGCTACCACGAATGGGAAGTCTGGCGCTACAGTATCCGCGAGTTCCTCAGATTCGCGTTCCAATAATCTCTGCGAGGTGAAACGAATGAAAAAAGAGATCCTTGAAAACCAGATTCTGACTTCCCAGATGCTCTATTTCGATAAGCCTCTGAAAGAAGTCGTCTTTACGGGTCCGCGCCCGACGCCGCGCCCCGGTTCCCACGAGATGCCGCCGATGGCGCTGCGCGATGCAATCAAGCCCGTAGAGCTCCTTGAAAACGGAGACGTCCTCTTCCGCTTCTTCGCGCCGGACGCTGAATGCGTGGAAGTAGCCGGCTGGGGCGGCGGATTCCCGCGCGACCGGATCGCCCTTACAAAAGGCGAAGACGGCTGGTGGAGCACGACGGTCTCCGGGATCCTCCCCGGATTCCATTACCACGATTTCTTCGTCGACGGGACCCGGCTGATCAATCCGGATTCCGCCGTCGGCTACGGCGGCTTCTACCCCGCCAACTTCTTTGAGCTGCCGTCCGATGAAGACGAATTCTGGATGCTGCGCGACGTTCCCCATGGCGACCTGCGCATGGAATATTTCCGCTCGAGCGAAACCGGAAGGGTCAAGGCCTGCTGGGTCTATACGCCCCCGGGATACGACGAGAACGACGAGCGCTATCCGGTCCTCTATCTCCAGCACGGCGGCGGTGAAAACGAAACCGGCTGGATCTGGCAGGGCAAGATCAATATGATCGCCGATAACATGATCGCCGACGGCCTTGCAAAGCCGCTGATCATCGTGATGAATACCGGCTACGCCTTCAAGAAAGATCAGAAATACGTCTTCTTCCCCGGTGATTTCGACGCTGAGCTGACGCGCGACTGCATTCCCTTTATCGACCGGCGTTTCCGGACGCTCGCCGACAAGCACCACCGCGCGGTCGCCGGGCTCTCGCTCGGCTCCTCGCTGGCGTTCCGTTCCGCGCTGCAGCACCGCGACCTCTTCGGCAGCATGGGGATTTTCTCCGGCGGATTCCCGATCGCCCGGGCCGAATACGATTATACCGAGTATTTCGCCGATCCCGAACAGGTCAACCGCGATTTCGATTTTATTTTCGTTGCCGGCGGTGAAGACGAGGGCTTCTGCGAGCGGACGCTCCCGGTCCTCGACGAGCTGCGCGCAAAAGGGATCAAGATCACCGATTACCATCATAAAGGCTTCCATGTCTGGGACGTTTGGCGCTTCTGCGCTTACAACTACCTGCTTGGGCTCTTTCAGTAAGGAGGGGAAAACATGATTCGCGACGAAATCTTAAACAATCAGGCGCTGACCGGCTCCGCGCTTTTCTTCGATGAAGTTTACAAAACCCTCGTCTTCGATAACGATGAGCAGGGCCGCCCGATGGGGTATTTCTGCGACGTACCCGAAGGCGCAAAGGTTCTCCCGAACGGCGACGTCTTTTTCTCCTACTACGCGCCCGACGCGAAAACCGTTGAGGTAACGGGCATCGGCGGCGGATTCCCCGTTGAAAAGCATCCGATGGAAAAAGGCGAAGACGGCTGGTGGCACGTAACCGTATCCGGCCTCGATTCCGGCTTCCATTATCACGATTACTACGTCGACGGTAACCGCGCGCTCAATCCCTACGTCCCCTTCGGCTACGGCTGCGGAAGGATCATCAACTATTTCGAGCTGCCGGATAAATATTCCGATTTCTACCTGCTCCACGACGTTCCCCACGGCGCGGTCCGCATGAATTACTACAAATCCGAAATCACCGGCCGCGTGCGCAACTGCTTCGTCTATACCCCGCCGAGCTACGACACCGACCGCGAAAAGCGCTATCCGGTCCTTTATCTCCAGCACGGCGCCGGCGAGGACGAAACCGGCTGGATCTGGCAGGGCAAGATCAACCATATCGTCGATAATCTGATCGCCGACGGCGCCTGTG
>CACZON010000096.1 GCA_902782805.1 Oscillospiraceae bacterium | reverse complement strand
GTCGAGGCGCCTCAGGGCGCATTCCCCGAAGGGACCCGAATGTCCGCTGCGCCCGTATACGATGAAGCGATCCTCAATGCGGCGGCCGATTCGGTCGAAGGCAGCATCTGCGCCGTTTCGGCGGTCGATATTACGTTCCGCAACGCCGAGGGCGAAGAGATCGAGCCGCTCCTGCCGATCCGCGTTTTGCTGACGCCTTCGGAAGGCGAAAACGGCGAACAGGTTGTGGTCCATGTCGACGACGACGGCAATACCACCGTTATGGAACAGCAATCGGGCAGCGGAGAAGAGATCGTTTTCGAAGCGGAGAGTTTCTCCGTTTACGCGCTCGTTACCGTGGCGCTCGAGGATACGATCCTCGCGTCCGACGGACAGAATTACAGAATCACCGTAACCTGCGGCCCCGAAGCGCAGATCCCGCAGGACGCTTCGCTCGCCGTTGAAGAAATCGAAGACACGGAAGAATATCTTGAAAAAGCCCTGGCCGCCTTTGAAAACCGGACGGTTTCCTTTGCGCGCTTCTTTGAGATCACGATCGTTTCGGCCGAAGGGGAGGAGCTCCAGCCTGCCGCGCCGGTTCAGGTTGCGGTGACGCTTGCCGAGCTTTCCGGCGAAGAGACTGCGGCGGTCCATTTTGAAGAGCCCGCGGCGCAGCCGGAAGTGATCGAAGCGAGCACCGAAGGGGAGACGGTCACCTTTGAGGCGAGCGGCTTCTCGGTCTACGGCATCGTCGTGACCGAACCGACGGAGACGGATCCTTTCGGGCTCGACGGAAAATCCTACGGAATTATCAACAATCAGGATACGGTATCCGGAATTGCGCTCAATACCAATTCCGGCGATAACGGAACAACGCTCGGCGGAAAAGAAACGACCGTACGGATCGAACCGATCAAACGTACGGAGAACGTCTTCGTTGCGCAGAACGATACGATTCCGATGTGGACCTTTACGCAGATTGAGGAAAATCAGGGGAAATACTATGTCGCAACGATGCAGGGCGACGAGCTGAAGTATCTGCGGATCGCGTCCGGTTCGGTCTCGCTCGTTTCCGGCTCTGAGATCGACGAGAACTGCGTGATCCAAGTGGAAGCGGGAAGCGGAAGATACTCCGGAAAGTATAAATTCAGCTCCGGGAACTACGCCATCATCCGCGACGGGAAAAAATTCAAATCGGCTGCGAATAAAACCGGTTCGGCGGCAAACGCCAACTACTGGATGAACTTCGCGGAGCATTCGACCCTCAACGACGACGATTTCGTCGTCTATACCGCCCAGAAAGTCAGCGTATCCGGCAGTAATCACGACGATAACGGCAAGATCATCTACGACGTCAACGACGGCGATCAGGTCGTGATCTATACACGAATCTGGAACAGCAATACGAAACGCTACGATTATTACGCGATCGATTACGACGGAATGCTCGTCAAAGCCTACGATAACGGCGATACGATCTCCTGGGTCGGCAGCAAGGTCAACACGATGATCTGGGATTTCACGGAATATCATTACGACGACGGTTCGCCGAACTTCTATTACGAACTCCAGAATGCCTATTCCGGCAAATACATTGCGCCCCAGGTTTCGGGAGACGGCTTCCTTTCCGACAATACGATCGGTGTTAACTTAAACGGCCGCCGCAACGAAGAATACTATACGACGGTCCTCGCCTGGGACGATCCCTATTACGATTACGCCTCTCTGATGGTGCGCGACTGGAAGCTGATCTCGGCGCCGCTTGCGCGCGCGGATACCTTCTATTTCGCCGTGATGTCGATCCAGGAGCAGGAGAGCGAGGAGCCGACTCCGGTTGCGACGCTCGACCATACCGCCTACGGCATCACGCTGAAAATGTCCGATTACGGCGATACCTACAAAGAGAACAACAATTACCGCTCGCGGGAAATGAATAACGTTCTCGGCGCGACTCCGTATCAGCAGTGGACCGGAACGCAGTATCTGCTTGAGAAAAACTTTGATACCTTGTATCCGAATACGAATACAAACGTCACCAAAACGGCACAGCAGCATTCTTTATCGGAGCTGTTCCTTCCGGAAAAGACGCTCGAGGTCAATCAGAACTTCCTGATGAGCACCTACAACGAGACCGGTTATTTCGAATACGACAGCACCCAGAATTTTGCCCACCTCATCACGAGTGCCGACGATTACTGGTACGGAAAGCCTGCTCCGAACGGGACGAACTACGGGATCGGCGATTTTGTCGTTTACGACGAGATTGCAACCTCAAACGAAGGCAACAAAGATACGCTCAGACACGGTCAGTTCTTCCCATACAACGATCTGATTAAATACAACGCAGACGGAACGTGGGTCGCGGACGATCAGGGAGAGCCGGTCTACCGCAATTATTCCACGAAGTATTATAATACGATGGATATCCACGCCAATCCGCTCTCTTCGCTCGATCCGCGCAAAGGCGAGAGCCTCTACGAGATCCCGTACAGCGAGGGAAAAACGTCTCCGCAGTACGTCAACCATTTCTTCGGAATGGAGATGTCCGCGAGCTTTATGCAGAGCGAAAGCGGCAAGGACGGCTGGGGCCACGACCTGATTTTCGAATTCTCCGGCGACGACGACTTCTGGCTCTATATCGACGGAAAACTCGTGCTCGACCTCGGCGGCATCCATTCCGCGCTCGACGGCAGCATCAATTTCCGTACGGGTGAGGTTCGGATCAACGTCGGCCATTCCAACGGAAGAATCACTGACCTCCGTACGCTTTACCGCGAAGCGTATCTCGAGGATCATCCGAGCGCCGGAGAGGAAGAGATCGAAGCCTGGCTCGACGGTTACTTTACCGAAAACGAGAACGGCGTCAAGACGATCTTTAAGGATTATTCCGGCCATACGATGCGGATGTTCTATCTCGAGCGCGGCGCGGGCGCTTCGAATATCCATATGCGCTTCAACCTCGCGCCCTACAACAACGGTGAGGTTCAGCTTCAGAAAAAAGTGACCGGCGTCGAAACCGTCGATCCGGGAATGCGGTTTGCCTATCAGATTTTCTATCGGGATCCGGAACGCCCCGACGGGCAATTCTCTCTCGTAGGAAACGACGGGGAGTACAATTTCAGCGTACGCGATTCCGAAACCGGCGATCCGATCCCATACGCGGCGTCTTATACGGCGGGCGGGGTCGAATACCGCCACGTCTTCCTGCTTGCACCCGAGCAGACGGCGCTGATCCAGCTTCCCTCCGAAGAAAGCGAGTATTATATTCAGGAATGCGGCGTCAATACGGCCGTTTACGATCAGGTCAAGGCCAACGACGCGGTCCTCGAAGGCACGCCGATGACCCCGCCGGCTGAAAACCTGCGCGATTATCCGATCGATCCGGCAACGGTTGCGCAGCGCAAAAAAGTCATCTACGAAAACCACGTCGATTCAAACGTACAGCGCAGCCTGCTGATCACGAAAAAACTTTGGGAGGATTATGAAAAGACCCGCCCGATCACTGCGCAGAGCGATCCGACCGTGTTCCGCTTCCGTATCTCGATCGGAAAGGATTCAAACGGCAAAAACCTGATCTACAATACCGGAAAATACTACGTCAAGGATCCGGAAGGTTACTACTGCGTTTATGAAAACGGCGGCTTCGTACGCGCGCCGAGCAATACGCAGGTCTTCTCCGAGCTGAGCGACGTCGTTCCCGAAGGCGAATGGAAGAGCGAGCAGGAACGGGCAACATTCTACACCTCGCCCGGCGGCGCGGTCGATAAGATCCCGGCCGGCTACAGCGTGGAAATCCCGAATCTGATGGCGGGCATGCCGTTCTTCATTGAGGAGCGCGACAACGAGATCCCGGCGGGCTACAACCGGATCGATTACGAACGCGTCGACGACGCGCCCGAGGGCGAGACGCCGAACGAAGGCGAGATCACCGCTGCGCGCGACGAGAAAATCATCGTGAACAACCAGCACGGCTACGGTCTGACCGTTGAGAAAAAATGGTCGGACGCCGCCTTTATGGAAGACCACGACGAAATCTATTTTGCGGTCTATCTCAAAAACGGAGACGAAGAGACGCTGCTCGAAAACTCCGTCCGCCAGCTCGGCAAAAAAGAAACTTCGATCCGCTGGTTCTTCCCGGAGCTGGAAGAGGGCAAGACGCTCAACGATTACCTCGTATACGAAGTAATGCTGAATCTTCCCGAAGGAACCGAAGCGCCGACGGTCGATCCGGAAACCGGCGTCGTATCCGGATTTGCGTCGCTTGAGAAGCTGGAAGAAGGCGAAACGCTGATCGCGGGCGGCACCGGCAACGACCACGGATATTCGGACGCTCTGAGCTATACCGTCGGCTACAAGCGGGATTTCCTCACGCAGGAGCAGATCGCTCAGCGCGTCAATTCCCGCGGCGATACCGTCTCCAATACGCGCCCGGGCATCCGGATTGTCAAGACGGATTATACCGGGGAAACGATGCTCTCCGGCGCGAAATTCAACTTTGAAAAAAAGAACAATCCGACCTCGAGAAAATACTTTACCTCCGACGAAGAAGGCCTCGTAGCCGTTGCGTATCTTGCAGCAGGCGAGGCGTACGTTCTGACCGAAACGGCGGCGCCCTATCAGTATCGCGCGCTGATCGGTTCTCTGACCGTCTCCGTCGACGAAAACTGGAACGTTACGGTCAACGGCTCCGGCGAGAGCGGCGAATTCTATACGATCACCCAGGTCGAGAATCCGACCGCCGAGCATATGCCGACGATTTCGATCAAAAACAAGCCCTTTACGCTCCGTGCGCTCAAGCTCGATTCGCACAGCAAAATTCCGGTTGCCGGGATCAACTTTGCGCTCTACCGCGAGGTCATCGATTATTATTCGAATCTTCCGATGCCGGACTACAGCCCGATGGAAGGCTTCGAAGCGCTCGAAACGGGAGCGGACGGCGTCATCCCGAAGATAACGCTCCTGGATCTTCGCCCGGGCAATTACTATCTGCGCGAGGCGGATACGTCGGATGATTATCAGCCGCTCGACTGCGATATCCGCCTGATCATCACAAAAACCAACGAAGTGCGGATTCAGAAGGCCGAAAAGGTCGTTGATTCCGCAACCGGTTCGACGCATTGGAATTTGAGCGATTTTACGGATTCTTCGGTTGCAGAGCTGATTGAGGACGAAAACGGCAATCTGATCCTGAACGTTTACAATAAGCCGACCAAGACCATTCGGATCCTCAAAAAGTCTTACAACACCGAAGGCCCGCTTGCCGATGCGGAATTCACGCTCTATCGGGTGAACCAGCTCGATGAAAATCTCCTGCCGAAGGAAGGAGAGGAACCGATCGATTCCTGGACGACGGACGAAACCGGACTCCACGAGATCGCGGTACCCTTGAGCAACAATACGAGTTACTACCTCTTTGAAACGGACGCGCCGCTCGGATACGTTCTTCTGTCCGCTCCGGTGATCCTGACGCGGTTCGAAAACGGAACGGTTACGGCGTATCTCAACGATACTCCGCTGGAAACGCTCCAGACAACGGAGAACGGCGTTGAAACCGTTCAGTTTACGGTTTACAATTCCGTCGGCGTAGTGCTGCCGATGACCGGCGGCAAAGGCGTGACGCCGTATTATCTGGCAGGAGCTTTCTTCATCGTCTGCGCGGCAATTCTGATGCTGCGGCGCAGAAAGATTCTGTCTCGGGAATCGTGAGCAAACGCAAAAAAGCAGCAAGACGAAACGTCTTGCTGCTTTTTTTATGTGTTTTTTCAGATGGAGTCGCGCTTGATCAGACTCGTGCTGATCAGCATTTTCGTCGGGACGAAATGCTTTGAGGAAAGAAGCTCCTGCAGGCGCTTGACCGCGGTACGCGCCATGTACTCTTTCGGGACGTTGACCGTCGTGAGTGCGGGGCTGATATAGGTCCCTACGGACATATTGTCGAACCCGATCACGGATATGTCCTTCGGGATCCGGTAGCCCGCTTCCTGAAAAGCACGGATCGCGCCGACGGCGATCAGATCGTTGTCGGCAAAATAACAGCGCGCGAGGTCCTGGCTTTCGCGGAGGATCTGCTTCATATCGGCATAGGCTCCTTCTACGGAGGGCGTCAGGCGGTGAACGATCGATTTCGATGCGGAAAGCCCGTTGAAACGTACGGCCTTATAAAACCCGTCGGCGCGTTCCCCAAAATTGCTGATCTCATAGGACGAGCGCAGATAGCCCGGCTGGGAATGGACCTTTGAGATCAGGTAATTCGTCGCTAAAAACGCGCCCTGGACGTTATCGATCAGAACGCAGTCGCGATTGGCGTTTTCGATCGCAACGTCCAGAAGAACGATCGGGAAGGGTAGTGTCTGGAATGGGGTGAAATCCTGGGGGTGCATCTCGGTCCCCAAAAGGATCATCCCGCTGCAGTCGGAATAACGCAGATCCTCGATCTGTTCGCTGCGCGTCTCGTCATCATAAAAATAACTTGTGTGCAGGCGGATCCCCTCCTCGCGGCAGGAACGCTGGATCCCCTCGGAGAGCTCGTTAAAAAAAGGCGTATCGGCAACAACGGCGCCATGTTTCTGATAAATGATGAAGTAGAACGCGCCGGAAGCGGCGTGCTTCTCGCGCACACGGGTAAAATCGTAGCCGTATCTCTCGGCGGCGGCAAGGATCTCCTTTTTCCGCTTCGCGCCGACGCCGCGCTTGTCGTTGAGCGCCATAGACACGGTCGCCTCGGAGATCCCGAGTTTTTTGGCAAGTTCTTTTGCAGTGATGCTCATCTGCGTCGCTCCTTTTCGGGAGGCGTTCTTTCGCCCCGATCGAGTTTCTCTTTGCATTCATTATACCGGAAAAACAAGCCGTAATCAAGAATTAAGCAAAAAATTAAGTGATTTTTACTTAATTAATTAATGAAATTTAATCGCTCTTACATTATAATAAAATCAATAAAACAAATATTGGAGGAAAACGGTTTATGGCAAAGGTTAAACTCGGTTTTGCACCGACGCGCAGAAGCATCTTCTCGGCGCCGGATGCGATCAAGTACGCAAATCTGACCCGCGTTCGCCTTGGTGAGCTCGGAATCGACTACGTCGATATCAACGATATCAACGCGGAAGGCCTGCTTTACGACGATAACGATCTCGACGCGATCGCCAAGAAGTTTATCGCCGAAGGCGTCAAGGGCCTTTTCATTCCCCATTGCAATTTCGGTACGGAATACGTCTGCGCGCGTCTTGCAAAGCGTTTGAATCTGCCGGTTCTTCTCTGGGGCCCGCGTGACGAGCGTCCCGATGAAAACGGTATGCGTCTGCGCGACAGCCAGTGCGGCCTCTTTGCAACCGGAAAGGTTCTGCGCCGCTTCGAAGTTCCCTTTACGTATCTGACGAATTGCCGCCTCGAAGATCCCGAATTCGAAGCCGGCGTTCGCAATTTCCTCGCAATCTGCAACGTCGTCGACGTTTTGCGCCATACGCGCATCCTTCAGATCGGCCCGCGTCCCTTCGATTTTTGGTCGACGATGTGCAACGAAGGCGAGCTGCTCGAAAAATTCAACGTCCAGCTTTCGCCGATCCCGCTGCCTGAGCTCTACGATGCGATGAAAGCCGCCAAGGCGGAAGGCGTCGAAGTCGCGAAGGTTGTGGATTACTGCAACTGCAATATGTGCGTCAACGTTTCGGAAGCGCAGCTTGAGAACATCGCGGCGCTCAAGGTCGCAATGAAGAACCTCGTTGTGAAATACGGCTGCAACGCCGTTGCGATCCAGTGCTGGAACGCCCTTCAGGACGGCATCGGCATCATGCCCTGCGCTGCGAATTCGCTGCTCAACGAAGAGGGTATCCCGGTTGTCTGCGAAACCGATATCCACGGCGCGATCACCGCGCTGATGGCGGAAGCCGCCGGCATGGACAAAGCCCGTTCCTTCTTTGCGGACTGGACGGTTCGTCATCCCGACAACGACAACGGCGAGCTTCTGCAGCACTGCGGTCCCTGGCCGATCTCCGTTGCAAAGGAAAAGCCCTCGATCGATATCCCCGTCGCGTTCGATTACCCCGGTTCGGTCATGGCCGAAGCGAAACACGGCCCGATGACGCTCTGCCGCTTCGACGGAGACGGCGGCGAATACTCGCTGCTGCTCGGCCACGCGAAGGGCATCGACGGCCCCTGGACGAAGGGAACCTTCGTTTGGGTCGAGGTGGAAGACCTTCCGAAGCTCGAATACAAAGTCGTCACTGGTCCGTATATCCACCATTGCGTCGGTATCCATATGGACATCGTCCCGATTCTCTATGAGGCCTGCAAATACCTCGGCATCAAACCGGATCTTTACGACAGCACCGACGAGGCCGTGGAGCGCGAAATCTACGCCCCGAGCGGAAAATAAGCGAAGAAAGGAACGACGAAACGAATGAATCTGAAGAAACTTGCCTATGAGCTGAGGCTCGACGTTCTCGAGCTGATCCGCAGCGCGAAAGCCGGCCATATCGGCGGCGATATGAGCGCTATGGAAATTCTGACCGTACTTTACAACAAGGTCATGAACATTTCTCCCGAAAACCAGAACGATCCCAACCGCGACTATTTCATCATGAGCAAAGGTCATTCGATGGAGGCCTATTACGCCGTTCTCTGCCGGAAGGGATTTATGGAGATCGACGACGTTGTCGCCAATTATTCCCGTTTCGGTTCCCAGTATATCGGCCATCCGAACAACAAACTCCCCGGCATCGAGATGAATTCCGGCTCGCTCGGCCACGGCCTGCCGGTCTGCGTCGGAATCGCGAAGGCTTGCAAGATGGACAACCGCCCGAGCCGTGTCTACGTTGTCATGGGCGACGGCGAGCTCGCGGAAGGCTCCGTCTGGGAAGGCGCGATGGCCGCCTCGCAATACAACCTCGATAACCTCTGCGCGGTCGTCGACCGCAACCGCCTGCAGATCTCCGGATCCACCGAAGACGTCATGCATCAGGACGACGTCGGCGTTCGCTTCGCGGCGTTCGGCTGGAACGTGATCACGACCGCCGGCAACGATACCGACGCGCTCGAGAAAGCGTTCGCTCAGGCCGAAAAAGTCAAAGGAAAACCGACGGTGATCGTTGCGGAAACGACAAAGGGCTGCGGCGTTTCCTTTATGGAAAACCAGGCCGGCTGGCATCACAGAGTCCCGACCGAAGAAGAATACGAGCTTGCGAAAAAAGAGCTCAGAGAGAAAGCGGAGGCGTGCTGATTATGAATAAGATTCCGAACAGACAGGCAATCTGTGACGTACTGATGGAGCATGCGAAAGAGGATCGCGATATTCTCGTTCTTTGCAGCGATTCGCGCGGAAGCGCTTCGATGGCTCCGTTCTTCAAAGAATTCCCCGAGCAGGCGATCGAAACCGGAATCGCGGAACAGAATCTGGTCAGCATTTCCGCCGGTCTCGCAAAAGCCGGAAAGAAACCCTACGCGGCCTCTCCGGCCTG
>CACZON010000095.1 GCA_902782805.1 Oscillospiraceae bacterium | reverse complement strand
GAAATCAAAGAAAGACTGAATCATCTGACATGGGAGGAATTCCGGAGTCATATCATCATCGTCGGCGGAACAGATGAGAAAACCGCACCGACGGCAGACTATTCTTTGTATTCAAGCTCCAATTACGGAGACGGAGTTGATCTCTGCGCACCGGCTGTGAATATTTACGGGATCAATCTATCGGGAGTTGCGAATCACGAAAGCTGTTCTGAAGAGACCGGAACCTCCTGTGCAGCGCCGATGGTGACCGGTTCGGCAACGCTTCTGTGGTCTGCGTTCCCGGATTTTCCGGCTTCCGAAATCAAAAAGATTCTGACGGAGTGTACAGATAATAAGGTACCGGACGAAAAAATGACAACAGAACTTTTCAAAGAGCATCCGGTTCTCAACATCGGGCAGGCCGTCGAGTATTCTCTGTATTATACGTTCGTCCGTGATCAGATGATTCCGAAATACGGACTTCAGAAAGGTGCGCAGGACGGAGAAAAAAGCTCCGATACCGACAGCTGGCTCTCGCCGGAAGGTATCGTCACCGCCTGGGTCGGAAATCTGGACGGAGAGCGCGGGGATGAACTGGCAGTATTCCGATTTGAAGCGGATATGAGTGCGAATTATTATGAACGGCCGTATTATCTGATGATCGATCTGTTTACGATCTACAACGGAGTTGTTCAGATCCGGGATACCCTCAATACCGGCTTTGCGCTGCGCCGCGATTATTCTTTCGTGCTTGACATGGCTGTGTCTGCCGGTACGCGTGACGATAATCGGGTTAACGATATCCTGATTGATTTTATGCGCGAGGAAGAAGATCTCTACGGCTCCAGGGAGAATATCAGCTGGACGGTTACCTGCGGCAAAGACGGAAAGCTTTCCAGGCAGGACGGACGTACATCTGCATATCAGCACGAAAAGCAGATCTTCAATATGACGAACAAAAGCAATCACGAAGAACGCGGGGTTGACAAGTATGAGTTCCGTGTTACGGACAGCTGCCGACTGACATGGTATCTCGATTCCGTGTTTACGGATCGCAGCTATACTCCGGAAGGCTATGTCAGAGATTATGGAACTGCAAAGATCGGAGTGACCGACGGGCTTTGGTCCAATCCTCCGAAGATTGACGATTCTCCGCGCCTGATCCGCACGGAGGACTACGAGGACGGCGAGCTGCGCTCTTATCATCAGTTCGCTTACGATGAGAACGGTCTTCTGATCTACGACGGATATTTTCATCGGGACGGGGAACTCTCGAGCATTATCAAATACGACTACGACGACGCGGGCGTTATGATCCGTGAGAGCGAGATCCTTTCAAGCGGCAAGGAAGATAACGTCCTCTGCTACGTGAACGATGAAAACGGCAATCCTATCCGAAGAGACCGTTTCCCGGAGGGTGGCGGAAAGGTCACAGACTGGGATGAGTACGAATACGACGAAGCCGGGAATCAGACGGTCTGGCGCGGATACCGGAAAGAGAAATATAACTTCTGCTGGTATTATACCTACGATGCAGACGGCAACCGGCTGACGACGGAACGCTATGACGAAGACAATTACAGAACGCTTGCCTCAAAGAACGAATACGACGGAGCCGGGCATATTCTCTATTCCTACGGATTGAACAATGAAAATCAGTATGAAGTTGAGGCTGCGTATCAGTGGTCGGACAACTTCCATACCCGAAAGTCACCATGGTATTATTCCGGCAGCGGAGAACTTGCCGGATACGATACCTATACATACGACGATTACGGCAACGTTCTGAGCTTTTATACGCAGAACGTCGATGAATCTTATCCGAGCAGGCAGAGATTGTATTATTACGATTAAAAAGGACCCAAAAAGAGGAAGCGTATGGACGCAATCGAAGCGATTTTCAAAAGACACAGCTACCGCGGAGCATATCAACCGGATCCGGTGCCGCGCGAAGACCTGAGAAAAATCATGGAGGCCGGGCTGGCGGCGCCTTCCGGCTGCAATCTGCAAACCGCGCGTCTGATCGCCGTCGACGATCCGGCGCTGCTGGAAAAACTTCATGCGGTGATCGATCCGCCGGCAGGTGAAACCGCGCCGGCGATGATCTGCGTCCTGACGCGGAGGATTCCCGCCTACCGCGACCGCTGTTTCGCGGTTCAGGATTATGCCGCTGCGATCGAAAACATGCTGCTGGCGATTACCGCGCTCGGCTACGAGAGCTGCTGGTACGAAGGACATATCACCGACGAGGACCGGATCGGCGAAAAAATGGCCCGGATCCTCGCCGTTCCGGAAGAATACGAGCTCGTCTGTTTCCTTCCGGTCGGAATTGCGCTCGAAGCGCCGTCCGCTCCCGCAAAACAGCCTTTTTCGCAGCGCGCCGGTTTCAACGGGTTCAGCTTTCAGCCGTAAAATCGCACGACCGCACCGCGTAAATAACGGGAAAGAGGTCGAATTTCTTGCAGGCGAAGCGGCGGTATGCTATACTGAAAACGATAGGATGCAGTCCGATACATCATTGGGAAAACGGGGGAATTCATATGTCTGCGATGCCGGAGCGTATCAGACCCTACGAAGGAAAAGAAGATTATATTTTTATCAGCTACAGCCATCGGGATTCCGAGCGCGTTTTTCCGCTGCTGCGGACGCTGTCCGCGCAGGGGTTCCGTCTCTGGTATGACGAAGGCATCGATCCCGGAACGGAATGGCCGGAATCGATCGCCAATCATCTTGCCGGATGTAAGGTTTGCCTTGCCTTTATCTCTCCTTCCTCCGTAAAATCCACGAATTGCCGCAGGGAAATCAATTTTGCCCTTTCGCGCAATAAGGACTTTTTATCCGTTGTTCTCGAGCCGGTTGAAATGTCGCCCGGTATGGAAATGCAGATTTCGACCTATCAGTCGCTTTTAAGCTATAAATATCCCCGCTGGGAAGATTTTGAGGAAAAGCTCCTTTCGGTGGAAATTCTCCAGCCGTGCCGCGCAAGGCTCCAAAACCCGGTTCGGGAGAGCAGCGAGGCGCAGGTGTTCGTACAGCCGAAAGCAGAAACGCCGACTTCGCAGCCGCCCCGGGCTTCGGCCCCTGCCGTTGTCCATCCTGCCGCTATGCCGGCCGATTCGCCGGCACCGCAGGCCGAGCCGTATGTGCAGAGCGCTTCCCCGGAAAGATACGAAGCGCCCGAGAGGCGGGATCAGATCTCCGCTGCGCCGCAGCCCGCCGCACCGATTCCCCGCCCGGCGGCGAAGAAGAACGCAGGAAAAAAGAAACGCAACGTGCTTTTGATCGTTTTGCCGGCAGCTGCGGTGCTCCTGGCGCTTCTGATCGTTCTGATCGTAAATCCGTTCCGAAAAGCCGTTGCGATCGGCGGGAAAGAATACGCAAATCAGAATTCGATTTTGATCCGGGATGCCGCGATTACCGCGGAGCAGATGCGGAAACTGAGCGAATTCGACGAATGCAAATATCTGACTTTTTCGGGCTGTTCTTTTGAGGACGGAGCGCTCGGCAGCCTTTCCGCGATGACGCAGATGAGTTCCGTGGTTCTGGAAAACTGCACCGGCGCCGGGGACCTTTCCTGGCTTTCCGCGATGGATTCGCTGACGTCGCTGACGTTGAACGGCTGCGGCCTTACGGATCAGAGTGTTTCCGATCTGAAGCTTTCTTCGAAGATCAGAACCCTGGATCTG
>CACZON010000094.1 GCA_902782805.1 Oscillospiraceae bacterium | reverse complement strand
GGAAAGCGACGCCTGCAGCGCGGTCAGTTCGCCGGCGCTGCGCTCGATCTCATCGGAGGAGGAATCTCTCCCCGCTCGGATCTCATCGAGCTGCTGGGTGTATTCGACGTAGGCGCTGTTCTTTTCGTTGAAAATCCTGCGTTTTTCTTCGATCTGAGCGTATTTTTCCGCGATCTGGCGGTCGTAGTTTTCGGTATCCTCGCTCGAGGCCGAGAGCTCCGCTTCGATGCGCTCGATGTTCTCCGTATGATGGCGGATATCGTTTTGCGCGAGCGAAGCTTCGCCGTTCTTTTTGGCGGCCGCCTCTTCGTTCGCGCCTGCTTCGGCGCGCATCTCCTCCGCTTTTGCGGAGAGCTCGTTCATCCTGGTAAATCCGTCGTTGATCGCCTGATCAAGCGAATCGATCGCATGTTCCATCTCGGCATACTGTGCCGAAGCGATTTCGACCTTCTCCTCGTTTTCGCGGATCACCGCGCCGCTGCGGTTGAGCGTATCAAGCCAGAGGCCGATCTCAAGCGATTTTTTCTCCTCGGAAAGCGTCAGGAACTGCTGCGCTTTTTCCGACTGTTCGCGCAGCGGATCAATCCGGCTTTCGAGCTCCGCGGCAATATCGCGCAGACGAACGAGATTTTCCTCCGCGCGCTGGAGACGGCGTTCCGCTTCTTCCTTGCGGTAGCGGTATTTCGAGATCCCGGCCGCTTCGTCGAAGATTTCGCGGCGTTCTTCGGATTTTGCCGAAACGATGCTGTCGATCTTTCCCTGGCCGACGAGCGAGTAACCGTCGCGGCCGAGGCCGGTATCCATAAAGAGTTCGTTGATATCGCGCAGGCGGACCTGCGCTTTGTTGATCAGGTATTCGCTCTCTCCCGAGCGGTAATAGCGGCGGGAAATCGAGACGGTATCGCTTTCGAAAGGCAGCGACCGGTCCGAATTGTCGATATTGAGCGTAACCTGCGCGAAGCCGAGCGCGCGCCGGGCGGGAGAACCGCCGAAAATGACGTCCTCCATCCTGGAACAGCGCAGCGCTTTCGTCGACTGTTCGCCGAGCACCCAGCGGATCGCGTCGCTGATATTGCTCTTTCCGCTGCCGTTCGGCCCTACGACCGCTGTAATCCCGTTTTCAAAATCCAATACGGTTTTATCAGGGAACGTCTTGAAGCCCTGCATTTCCAAGGATTTTAAAAGCATGAATTCACCAGCCTTTCTCTCTTTTTTATCAGGTCCGTACACAAAGCGGCGGGACGGTTTCATCCGTTACAAAACGGATGCGGATCCCGCGGTTTTCAAAATACAGGAGGTTTTCTTTTTTCTGCCCGATCGCTTTCGACAGATCGCGGGGACAGATCCTGACCGTCGGCTGCGGCGAATCCGTCCGTGCAAGCAGCGCTTCGATCCGCCGGCGCAGGATGCGGCTCTCACAGAGCTCGCGAAACGCCGGATGATACGGCCCTGCGATCCGTTTTTCGCGCAGACCTTCTTCATCGTGAAGGCCGACGCGGATCACGCGGATCCCGGCCTCCTCAAAGCGCTCGAGCAGCAGGGCGCACAGCTCCGCCGCTTCATCCAGCTCCTGCGGAACATACTCCCCGCGCTGGTAAAGCGCCGCAAGTTCGGTATCGGGCATCACGATGGCAGGATAAATGCGCACTGTATCCGGAGAAAGCGCAATCAGCTTTTCCGCGGTGTCGAGCGCGCTTTCGGCGCTTTGGCCGAAGAGCCCGGTCATCATTTGAAGTCCGAGGGAAAATCCCGCTTCGCGGATCATCGCCGCGGCGGTTTCCGTATCGCGCGCGGTATGCCCGCGGCGGTTTTTGCGAAGAACCTCGTCTTCCATGCTCTGCGCGCCGAGCTCGATCGCGCAGACGCCGAAGCTCCTGAGCTCCCTAAGGATTTTCGCGCTGATCGCGTCCGGCCGCGTGGAGATTCGGATCCCGCGGAACAGCCCCTTTTCAACGTAGGGGTATGCCGCTTCGAGCAGCATCCGGCGCAGCTGCGGCACGATCGCCGTAAAGCTGCCGCCGAAAAACGCGATTTCGGAAACAGCGGGATCGATCCCGCTGCGCAGCGCCGTTTCAATCGCCGAAACGACCGTTTCGCGGTCGGGCGTCTTTTCGCGCCCGGTGATCACGTACTGATTGCAGAAGCTGCAGCGGTGCGGGCAGCCGATCTGCGGCACGAAAATCGAAACGTTCGCGTGTTTCAATAGCCCATCAGCTCCAATGCTTCGCGGGCGGCCTGCTGTTCGGCTTCTTTCTTGCTCTTGCCGCCGCCGCGGCCGATGACGTTGTTGTCGAGCAG
>CACZON010000093.1 GCA_902782805.1 Oscillospiraceae bacterium | reverse complement strand
GGGAGCGTACGGTGTTTTTTAGCTGATCCCTTCTCAGATCCATCTTCGATCCCTTCCTTTCGGTTCCGTTTTGTCCGTTATGATACGCCCGGATCCGCGGCGCTTTGTTCCTAAATCGAATCAAACTGAAAAAGGGATTGCAAAACGGGCGAAACTGTACTATAATAATCAGCACACGGCGCAAGGATACTGCGCCCAAATCTGCGAAAAGGAGAGAAACGATGAAAGAAAAAATCCGGAAGCTTTCGGAGAACTCGGTCGTCCGCTATCTGTTTTTCGGCGGGCTGACGACCTTCGTCAATTTCGCGAGCTTTACGCTTTTCACAAAAGTGCTCCGTATGGAGCTCAATCTCTCCAACGTGATCTCCGTTTCGCTTTCGATCCTCTTCGCCTATTTCGTCAATTCCCGCTTCGTTTTTCGCTCCGAGGCCCGCGGCCTGAGGCAGCGGTTCCCGGAATTTGTGAAGTTCGTCTCTTCACGCCTTGTAACGATGGCGATCGAGGTTGTCGGCGTATGGTTCCTCGTAAAAGTCGTTCATCTCGACGAACTGGTCGCAAAGCTGATCGTTCAGGGAATCGTGATCGTAACGAATTACGTGCTTGGGAAATTCCTTGTTTTTATGAAGAAAAAGCCGCCGGAGGGAGAAACCCCGGCGGAAAAAGAAGAATAACAGCTCCGGAGAAAGTTTTGATCCGGAGCTGTTTTTTGCGCAGAACGATCAGAAGCTTTCGAGCAGCTCGATCACGCACTTGTACTGTTCGTTCCCGTCGAGATAGGTATAACGGCCGGAAGCATCGTCGTAATTGCCCTGCTGAACGACGGTCATGCCTTCTTTAATGCAGTCTTCGATGACTTTGTCCATATCCTTTACGAAAAACGCGATGTGATGGATGCCCTCGCCGTGGGTATCGAGATATTCCCGCCAGGTGGAGGGGCCTTCGTCCGGCTCAATCAGCTCGAGCTGGACGCCGGGCGTCAGATCGAAAAACGCGAGCTTGCAATGGGAATCCGGCGCCGGAACACCTTTGTAAACGGTTTTTGCCGCGCCGTAGCCGCAGGGCTGCGAAGGCGGAACCGGGGCGCCGAGGAGTTTTGCATAGCTTTCTTTGGTGGATTCGATATCTTTTACGATATATCCGACCTGGGCAAATTTCATGTGATCAAGTGCTGACATTAAGAATACCTCCTTTGAATCGGTTCGTTTTTTTGTTTGTATTTCAATGCTTCGGTTTTCAAAGCGATCGGGTCCGGCGGCGCGCAGGCCGCCGCTTCCCTTGCGGTGCAGTCTCCGCATTCTTCATTTAACATAGCATTTTCCCCGGCGCAATACTACTCATTTCTTTACGGCCTGATCAGATTTTGCTGTTTTCGGGCGCATCTTCGGAAAAATTTGATTTTCAGGAAAGAAAAGATTATAATAGAGAAAATTGTTTTCCATCTTTTCAGAAAGGCGAATTCCATGAACCCCAGCACTTCGTTTGAAAACTACGATTTTTCCAGGACGGATTCGATCAATATCGTCTGGCGTAACCTGCCGCAGCAGTATCCGCAGCATTGGCACGCCTACTACGAAATCGTTCTGACGCTCGAGGGCGAGATCGATTATCAGATCGGCGAGAAGAACTACTGTCTCCTGCCGGGCGATCTTCTCTTTGCGTGGCCGGGCGAAATCCACAGCGTACTGGACGCCGGCAGAGGTTCATATCTGATTGTTCAGATCGCGGACGAATTCTTCCCGCAGTCCGCCGAAAAGGCCCGCCTGCTCGAGCGGCTTTCCTCGTTCCATTATTATCCTGCGCACAACGGGGGAGAGCTTCCGGAAATGATTGCAAAAGGCGTTCTGACACTGCGGGATCTGTTCGCATCGCAGGATCCGCTGCGCGCGCTGCGGATGCGTGTGATCGTCTACCGGATCCTTCTGAGCCTTTACGATTCGCTCGGAGAAGATGAGCTTTCCGAGGAGAAGATGCGAAATCCCCACGCGATGGAGGCGATTTCAAAAGCCTGTGCGTATATTACGGCAAACTGCGATCAGGAGCTGACGCTCGACGCCGTTGCCGCGTATGCCGGACTTTCCCGCTATCATTTTTCGCGCAGTTTCAAGGAATGCATGCACGTTTCCTTCGTGACGTATCTTTCGGAAAAACGCATCGCGCGCGCGGTTTCGCTTCTGTCCGATCCGGACGTTACCATCACGCAGGCGGCGTTCCGCTCCGGATTTGCGAGCATCGCTTCCTTCAATCGAACGTTCCGCAAACTCAAAAACTGTACGCCGACGCAGTATAGAAAGCTGTATATTTCCGAGTACGAATACTATACAACGAAGAAATAAAAACGGAAAAGAAGAAACGCCGCAGAGAAATCTGCGGCGTTTTTATCTTACCAGAGAACGTTTTCAGCGTCTTTCGCGCAGGCGAAAGGTCCGGGAAGCGTATCGAGTCCGCGGTGCGCGCCGAAATAGTCGCGGTCGAACGTGATCGCCGAGCCGTCGGGATTTTCAAAGCGCTGTTCCGGTTCGAACGCGCAGCCGAGCGTATCGGAGGTGATGACCCCGTCGCGGAAATCGCCGATCAGATCGTAGAGATTCGTCTCAAGCGCGGGCCGGCCGTCCTTTTCAACGAGCGCGACCTTTGCGTTTTCGCCTTCGACAAGGTGCTTGTCGTGCTTCGAAACGGAAGCGCCGTTGAGGTAGGCGTTGCCGCTGATCCAGACGGGCAGATGACCGAAATGATACTGCGCAAGCGCGCCCATGTTCGGCTCCTGACCGATCATGAAGTGGGAGATCCATTCCTCGTAGCTCGGGAAGATATCGAACGGCGCAGTTCCGACTACTTCGTAATCGTTGTTCTTCGGCGTTTTCGTATCATCCGTGACCGGATAGTGCTGAACGAAGATATTATTGTAGATCCGGTCGTCGCCGTGGAG
>CACZON010000092.1 GCA_902782805.1 Oscillospiraceae bacterium | reverse complement strand
TCCATCAGGATCGCCGTGGCACCGTTTGCCACGAGGCTGTTGCGGATGCCTTCCTCGAGGTATTTCTCAAGAACCGCCTGAACGTTTTTGTCGATGGAAAGCTTTAAATTATAACCGTCTTTCGCGGGGATATTCTGTTCGTATTCGAACGGCATGTTGGTGCCGATCGCGTTTTTCGCCGTTACGAGCTTTCCGGCGGTTCCGGAGAGCTCGGCGTCGTACTGCGCTTCGAGGCCGGAGAGGCCCTGGTTATCCGTTCCGGTAAAGCCGAGCACGACCGAGCCGACCGAGCCGTTCGGATAATAGCGCTTGTAGGCTTCCTCAAGGACGATGCCCTTTGAGATCTCGTTATCGGCGATAAATTTCAGGATCTGATCCTTGACGTCGGTTTCCACCTCGCGCTTGAGGTAGGTATAGTAGTTTTGCAGCTTCGTTTTCTCGAGGATCTTCTCCTCGTCCATGTCGAGGATTTCGGAGAGGCCCTTCGCGATCAGAAGCCGTGTTTCGTCGTCTTTGATATACGCCGGCTCGAGGATCACCGTCCAGACGCTCGCGCTCTCCGCCAGAACGGCGCCGTTTGCGTCGTAGATCGAGCCGCGCTTCGCGCTCAGAGGGGTATTGCGGAGCGTTTGATCGATCGCGCGCTCCTGCAGTTCTTTTCCGTCGACAATCGCAACCTTGAAGACGCTCGCGAATGCGATCCCGAAGCCGAGAAATACGACGGCGATCATCACGATCGTCGCGCGTTTCCACATTCTTACCGTTGTTCCCTTTGCCAAAGCACACGATCCTCCTTTCGATCAACGTTCCCCATAAATCACAAAATGAGAGTTAAGATGTTTCATCCCAACTCCCCCTTGTTCATGTATATTGCTTTGCGCCGTGTTTTTAGTACTCAGCCGAAGATCGAACGCAAAAAGCGTGCGATCGGTCCGCCTTCCTCCGATTGAATGACCTTTCCAAGGTCGTTCTGATAGACCGAGAAATACTGGATCTGGCTCTGCGTCGCCTTGCGCATGTTGTAGTTCGAGGCAACGTAGCTTTCAACGAATTCCTCCGTATATTTTTCCGTAAGTCTCGAGCGAAGCTGCGTTTCAACGCTCTGCTGCTCGAGAAGCACCTGCCGGGTATCCGAAAGGCTTTCCGAAGCCTCTGTCAGCTTTGCCTGGCTGTAAAGCAGGCTCGCCGCGAGAGAGAATACGATGGCGCCGCAGAGGACGACCGCCAGCATTTTAAGGAACTTCGGCAAGGCTGCCGCGCGTTTTTTCGGCGCGGTAAATTCGAGGATTTCCGGTTCGCGGACGACTTGCTGAGGGGCTTCTTCCACTCTTCTTCTGCGAACTGCCGAGCCTTCGAACAACTCGAAATCGTAAGCTTCTGCGCTCTGTGCCATCTGATTCACCTCCTGCGTTCTTTTTTATTCCTGTTCCAGTTTTTCACAAACCCGAAGGCGCGCGCTGCGGGATCTCAGGTTCTCCCGAAGCTCCGGCGCACCGGGCGCCACGCCTTTTTTATAAATCAGCTTCGCGCGCGGCTTTCTGCCGCAAACGCATACCGGAAATTCCGGCGGGCAAATGCACCCGCGGCACCAGTCGTTCATCCGCTGCTTGACGATCCTGTCCTCGAGGGAGTGGAAGGTGATCACACAAATCCTTCCGCCCGGCTTCAAAAGATCGAACGCTTCGTCGAGCCCTTCGGAAAGGGCGTCCAGCTCGCCGTTGACGGCGATCCGCAGCGCCTGGAAGGTTTTCCGCGCGGGATGCTTTTCCGCTTTGCGGACCTTCTGGGGAACCGCCGATTTGATGATCTCGGCGAGCTCCAGCGTCGTTTCGATCGGCTTTTCGGCTCTGCGTTTTCCGATCGCCCGCGCGATCATCCCGGCGAATTTTTCTTCGCCGTAGGTCTCGAGGATCGAAGCGAGCTCCTGCTCGGGGAGCGAATTGACGAGGTCTTTCGCGCTGACGCCCTCGCGGCTCATGCGCATATCGAGCGGCGCGTCGTTGTGATAGGAGAAGCCGCGCTGCGCGTCATCAAGCTGATGGGAGGAAACGCCGAGATCCAGAAGGACCCCATCGACGCTTTCGATCCCGTACTGCGCGGCGATATCTTTCATTTCGGAGAAATTCCCGCGGGCGATCACCGCCCGATCCTGCCCGGAAAACCGGCGGGAAAGCGTTTCAATCGCATCGGGATCGCGATCGATCATCAGGAGCTTTCCCTCTTCGGAAAGCCGGCTGAGGATCTCCGAGGAATGTCCGCCGCCTCCGGCGGTACCGTCGATATAAACACCGTCCGGCCGAATCGAAAGCGCTTCGACCGTCTCGGCAAGCAAAACCGATACGTGCTGAAATTCCATCTTCGCCCCGCCCGATCAGAAATCGAGAAGCTCCATCGCTTCCATGATGTTCTCCTGGGTCTGGCTCTGCGTGAATGCGAGCCACTTCTCGCTGTCCCAGATTTCCGCTCTGGAGGAAACGCCCGTCACGGTAACGTCTTTTACAAGGCCTGCATATTCGCGGAGCTGCTGGGGGATCAGGATCCTCCCCTGCTTGTCCGGTTCCACTTCGGCGGCGCCGGAAAAGAAGAAACGCTGCAGCGCAACCGATCGCGCGATCGGCATCGCCTTCATTTTCTCCTGAAGCCGCTTCCATTCTGCCGCGGAAAGCACGAAAAGGCAGCCGTCGAGGCCCTTGGTGACATAGAACAAATCACCGAGATCCTCACGGAATCTTGCCGGAATGGCCACTCTGCCCTTCACGTCCATATTATGTTGATAAGTTCCGATCAACATAAGCTCCACATTTCCGGGAAAAGAAGCACCGAAGACGCACTTCGCGCCACTATTCCCCACCTTTCACCACTTTGTACCTTAATTATAACGGCTTCTTTTCTCAATTGCAACAAGAAACGTTTGTTCGATTTTTCGGCATTTTCCTCAATTTTCCATTGATACAGTATATTTTGTTGTACAAAAGAGAAAAGACCACAATATATTGTGGTCTTTCAAAGTTCGTGATTTTGTCAAAAACAAGATGAAAAAGTTCGTTAAAATTGCATAAAAAAGACCCGGGGCGGGTTTCCCCACCGCGGGTCGTTCCATCCGGTTTTCAAGGATACCGCGCCGCGGTACCCTGCAGCGCTCCGGAATCAGCTGCGCTGCGTGGATTTGATGTTCTGGCGCGTCTGACGGATCTCGGAGAGGCTCGCCGCGATCGCGTCGTCCGTACGGAGCATGATATCGTCGACGTAGTCGTTGGCCGCTTTCTTCATCTCGCGGATCTTGTTCTGGGTCTCTTCCACAACGGCCGCCGCTTCCGCGTTGGCGGTGCGCAGGACTTCCTCCTGGCTGACGAGGACTTCCGCTCTGGCGCGCGCGTTTTTGATGATGCCTTCCGCTTCGCGTTTTGCGTCTTCGATGATATTGTTGCGATCGGAAACGATCGAACGCGCCTGCGTGATTTCCTGCGGGAGGTTCTCGTTGATTTCGTCTAAAATGGACGTAAGCTCAGAAACGTTCACTAAGCTTTTGCTCATCAGGGGAAGCTTGGTCGCTCTTTCAAGCGCGTCGTACATCTCGTCGATCAAAGATTCTACGGATACTTTTCTGTTGCTCATTTTCGTTCGTCCTCCATTTTTAATTTATCATTCAGTGCTTTTGAAACACAATCCGGTACAAAATTCGTAACCTCGCCGCCGAATCCGGCAACCTGGCGCACCATGCTGGAGCTTAGGTACATATTCTCCGCAGAGGTGATCAGGAAGACGGTTTCCAGATCGGGATTGAGGCTCTTGTTGGTCAGCGCCATCTGGAATTCATACTCGAAATCGGAGAGCGCACGCAAGCCCTTTACGATTACGTTGATGCCTTTGTCCTTTGCGTACTGCGCGAGCAGACCGCCGAAGGAAACAACCTCAACGTTCGGATACTGCGCCGTCGTCGCTTTCAGAAGCGCCACGCGCTCCTCTACGGAAAAGAGCGTATGCTTGTCAACGTTGATCAAAACCGCGACGTAGAGCTTATCGAAAAGCTTCGCCGCACGATCGACGATATCGAGATGACCGTTCGTTACGGGATCGAAGCTGCCGGGATAGATTGCTGCTTTCATACTGTTTCCGCCATTTCTTTTCTGCGGTAAAAAGTCAGGCCGACTTTACCGTACTGATATTGCCGGTAGATCGAAAAATTCCCCGATTCCTGCGGCGCTTTTTCGTTTGCCGGATGCTCGCAGATGATCGTCCCGCCCGGATTCGTCACCTCCGCCGCCTTGGAAAGCGCGTGCCACACAAGGCCGCTCTGATACGGCGGATCGATAAAGACGAGATCGAAGCGGTCGCGGTTTTCGAGGAAAAACGCGTTGTAATCCATGCGGTAGGTTTTCGATTCCTTTGCAAAATCGCAGGCCGCGATATTGGCCGTGATGATCCTCATCGCGTCCTTCGAAGCGTCGACAAACGCGGCCGATTTCGCCCCGCGGCTGAGCGCTTCGAGCCCGAGCTGGCCGGAACCGGCGAACAGATCCAGGACTCTTCTGCCCTCGATATCAAACTGTATCGCGCTGAACAGCGCTTCTTTCACCTTTTCCGCCGTAGGGCGCGTGCTGATTCCCTCGAGCGTCTCGAGCCGTCTGCCGCGGCGTGAACCGGTTATGATTCGCATAATCTTCCGGGTCCTTTCTGCTCAATACAAATTATTTTATCATGATTTTTCAGACATTTCAACTATTCTTGCGAAGGATCGCGGAAATGTTTGTAAATTTTCTCGCACATCGCCTCGCTCAGACCCTTTACCGCGCGCAGCTCTTCCATCGAAGCGCCGCGGATCGCTTTGAGCGTTTTGAAATGGCGCAGCAGCGCCTGCGCGCGCTTCTCGCCGATCCCTTCGATTTCCGTGAGCGTCAGCGCAAGCGTGTTCTTTTTCCGGCTCTTGCGGTGGAAGCCGATCGCAAAGCGGTGGACCTCCTCCTGCATTTCGGCGAGCAGCGTAAAGGCGCCGCGGGAATTGCGGATCGAAATCTCTCCCCCGGCGGCGGTCACCGCGCGGGTGCGGTGCTTTCCGTCCTTGACCACGCCGAACAGCGGGATCGAGAGCCCGTGCCGCTCAAGCACCGGCTGTACCGCGGAAACCTGGCCGAGGCCGCCGTCGAGCAGGATCAGATCCGGCAATCGTCCGAAGCCTTCCTCCTCCTGAGCGTTTTCGTACTCCGTAAAGCGCCGGTCGAGCACCTCCGCCATCGAGGCGTAGTCGTCCTGCCCGAGGAACGATTTGATTTTGAACGTCCGGTAGGCGGATTTGAACGGTCGGCCGTCGCGGTATACGATCATTCCGGCAACGTTTTCGCTGCCGGAGAGGTTCGAGATATCGTACATTTCGATCCATTCCGGCGGGCGGTCCATTTTGAGGAGATTGGAGAGCTCCTCCAGGTTGGAAAGCTCGCGGGCGGTTCTGCCCTTTCCCCATCGAAGCTGCTCCGCGGCGTTTTCGCGGCACATCTGTACGAGCGAAACGTGCTCGCCGCGCTTCGGGTTGAGAATTTCGACCTTATGTCCGCAGAGCGACGAGAGCCAGCGGGACAGCGGCTCGAAATCGAATTCGATATCAACGTAGATTTTCTTCGGGATATCCCCGCGCTTCGCGTAGAAGCGCTCCATGAATTCGCCGAAGAGCTCTTCGTTTTCCATAAAATCCTCGGTGATATGGTATTCCTGATCGGAGAGCCGTCCGTCGAGATAGCGGAACACCATAAAGCAAGTGGAATGATGATCCTGCGCGTGGGCGATCACGTCGTAGGCGGCGTCGCCCTTCGCAACAACCTTCTGGGTATCCGTGAGCTTGCGCAGCGCGGCGATCCGGTCGCGCAGAAGCGCCGCTTTCTCGAAATTAAGCGCTTCGGCCGCTTCCTCCATTTCCCTGGTGAAGCGTTCCTGGAGCGCGGCGTTGCCGTTTTTCAGAAATTCAACGGCGTCGTCCACCGTTTTCCGGTATTCCTCCTGCGTGATTCCGCCGCGGCAGGGCGCGCAGCACTGCTTGATGAAATAATTGAGGCAGGGCCTCCCCTTTCCGATTTCCTGCGGAAAACGGCGGGTGCAGTTCGGCAGAAGGAAGATCTTCTGCGCCGAGTTTACCGCCTGGTTCACGGCGAAGCTGCTCATATACGGCCCGATGTAGGTTGCGTTGTCGTCGTATTTCTGGAGCGCGGAGAGGATCCGCGGCCAGGGCTCGTTCGTGATTTTGATATAGCTGTAGCCTTTGTCGTCGCGCAGAAGGATATTGTATTTCGGCATATACTGCTTGATCAGGCTGCATTCGAGAACGAGCGCCTCGAATTCGCTGTCGGTAACGATATATTCGAAATGATCGACGTTTTCGACCATTTTTCGCACCTTTTCTCCGTGGTTGCGGTCGGAGCCGAAATACTGGCTGACGCGGTTTTTGAGCGCCTTCGCCTTTCCGATATAGATAATTTCGCCGCGGGAATCGTGCATAATATAGACGCCGGGCGAAAGCGGAAGCTGCATCGCTTTCTCCCGCAGGGATTTTTTCAGGGTATCGTCTGCCATCGCCGCTTTCCTCCTTTCGCTCGGATGCGGAGAACAAAAAAGGCACCGAACTCCGGTGCCTCTTCCTCAAATTTTAATCTGTAAAGCCGGATTCCACAAGCGCGACCAATCCGTCTACGGCGGCCTGTTCATCTACGCCGTCCGCGATGATCCGGATCTTGACTCCGCCGATAATTCCGAGTGAAAGCACTCCGAGAAGGCTCTTCGCGTTTACTCTGCGCTCTTCCTTCTCCACCCAGATCGAGGAGCGGAACTCATTCGCTTTCTGAATGAAAAACGTTGCCGG
>CACZON010000091.1 GCA_902782805.1 Oscillospiraceae bacterium | reverse complement strand
TTGAATCCACCGCAAAACTGTTTCCGCTTTTTTCCCTCGGAAAGCTGCTGGACGAATTTGCCCCGGATCTGATCGAAATCGGATCCTCCGGTCATCTCGGCCTCGCCGCCTATTTTTATGCGAAACGCCGAAAGATCAAAACCGTTTTCACTTCTTTTACCGTCTTCGAATTCCTCAGGCACGAGGAGCTCGGGCTTTTTGAGCGCTGGCTCTGCTTTTTCGGAAAGATGCGCGTCAAAAAGCTGCTTTCCGGCTGCGATAAAACGCTCGTTTTCAACAATAAAGCCGCCGAGATTTTCGAGCGCTATACCCGCGGGCGTACCGTTGAGGTGCTCCCCGTAACGGTCGACGCTTCGCTCTTTTCCTCAAAAAGCGAAGCGGCCGAGGAATCTCCGCTGACTCTTTCTCCGTCGGAAAGCGGTCTGCTCTATTGCGGCAGACTCGATCTAACCACGCTCGAAGCGCTTTTCGAAGCATTCAGCGGCGCTTCCACGCCCGCCGAACATCTCCGGCTCGTGATCGCGGGCTCCGGAATCGAAAAAGAGCATCTGCTCGAAACGGCAAAGCGCTGCGGCGTTACTTCGATGCTGCAGTTTCTCGGAGAGATCGAACGCGAAAAGATGCCCGCGCTCTACCGCAGCTGCCTCGCGTTTCTGATGCCCGAGGACGATGAGAAGATGCACTTTTCCCCCTTTGAGGCGGTCGCCTGCGGTACGCCGGTTCTCATGCATCGCGGCGCGTTCTGCGCCGATGCGGTCGAAGACGGAAAAAACGGCTTCCTGTTCGGAAACAACCACGAGCTGCGTGCTCTGATCCAGAAATTCACCGCGCTCGATAAAGCATCTCTGCCTGCGCTGCGCGCTGTCGTTGCCAAAAGCGCGCGCGGTTCCGATCAGGATCTCGCTGCCCGCTGGCGCGAGGATCTTTACGGAGAACTGCTCGCCGATAAAGGACCGGCGAAACGCCCGCCAAAGGCAAAACCGGGCCCTTCCGTAAAACCGGCTGCGAAAAAAGCTGCGCACCGGCAAGGCCCCGAAGCATAAAGTAATCCCCCTCGCGAACGGCGAGGGGGATTTTTTCTTTCGGCTGCGGCGTTTTACAGATCCAGCTTGAGATAGCCTTCGCGGATCATGCCCCAGCGGCGCATCGGCAGCGCGAAAAGCCAGGTAAAGACGGCAGGCAGGATCAGGCAGCAGAGGATCAGGCCGAGGATATCCATCGCGCTTCCGAAGCCTTCGGCGCTGAGAACGCCGATCGGCCCGACGAGGCCGCAGGTGCCCATTCCGGAAGCGACCGCCGAAGCGTTTTCCATCCGGAAGACGCAGGTTGCGATCGGTCCGACGACCGCGGCCGCCAGCGTCGGCGGGATCCAGACCTGCGGATGGCGGACGATGTTGCCCATCTGGAGCATCGAAGTACCGAGCCCCTGCGCCGCGATCCCTCCCCAGCGGTTCTCACGGAAGCTCATTACGGCGAACCCGACCATCTGCGCGCAGCAGCCTGCGGTCGCAGCGCCGCCCGCAAGGCCGATAAGGCCGAGCGAAGCGCAGATCGCAGCCGAGCTGATCGGCAGGGTCAGGATCATTCCAACGAGGACGGAAACGACGATTCCCATGAAGAAGGGCTGCAGCTCGGTCGCGGTCATGATGAGTTCGCCGAGCCAGGTCATCACGCTTTTGACGCCCGGACCGATCAGGGCGGAGAATCCCGCGCCGGAGAGGATCGTCACGAGCGGGGTAACAAGGATATCGATTTTTGTCTCCTTCGAAACGATCTTGCCGAGCTCGCAGGCGACGATCGCTGCGAAAAGCGTTCCGAGCGGGCCTCCCGCGGTATTCGCACAGACACCGACGGCACAGAGCGAAAAGAGGACCAGCGGCGGTGCCTTGAGGGAGACGCCGATCGCAACCGCCATCGCCGCGCCGGTCGCCTGGGTCGCGTAAGCCGCCGTTTCGGAAAGGAACGGCACGCCGAGCTTGTCGCCGAGCGTCTGGAGAATCGTCCCAATCAAAAGCGAGGCGAAAAGGCCCATCGCCATCGAGGACATCGCGTCGATAAAATACCGCTTGGGACTGATTTCAACGTTTTTTCGTTTTAAAAAAGCTGCCATATTCCCGCTTCCTTTATTTTGTGAAAAGTGATTTTACGAAATTCGCGATCGCATCCGCCGCGAATACGACCACAGCGATCGCCGCGATAAAGAGAATGATCGAAACGATCTGAACCGCAAGGCGTTTCGGTTTGGGCATCTCTTCCATTTCCCGAAGTTCCTCAAACGTTTTCGCGAGCACCGTTTCGGCGCGCTCGTAATCCGCCCAGTCGACGTACAGATCACTCTGCGGCGCAAATTCCTCTTTGACGTAGGGCGAATCGAACGTTTTCCGGGAACGCTCCGCGATTTCGAGCTCGATCTTCTCCTTTTTGAAGTTTTCACGGATAAACCCGAGCGCTTCCGGATCGGCCGCCGTCAGATAAACACGGTCCTGATCCTCCACCTTACGGATCTGATCCGATTTGCAGTAAGGGCAGATTCCTTCCTCCTCAAACAGATGGCGGCATTTTTCGCAGTACATAGCGTTTCCTTTCTTCCGGCGCCTCCGGGGTGTTCCCAAAGGCGTTTTTTGACGAACGGTCCGTTGATTTTTCTACGTTCAATTCTATAGTAACACAAGTTTTTAAAAAAGTATAGGCTGAATTTGTCTTCCCGCAAGCGCTTCTTTCAGTGTTTCGCGGGTTTTTTCAAATCGGCAGACCGCCGAACGCGGTTTTTCCGCCGGCGCGTCCTGTGAAAACGGGATAAAATAGATCTGCCTGGTATTGAGCAGCCGGCCGATATTCTGAGCCGAAGCGGCGAGCGCGTCGTTCGTTGCGATCCCGAGGATCACGGGGATCTGCGCGCGCAGCGAGGATTTCGCCGCCATCGCGACCGGCGTATCGGTGATCCCGAGCGCAAGTTTCGCAAGCGTGCTGCCCGTTACCGGCAGGATCAGGAGCGCGTCGATCATCCGTTTCGGGCCGAGCGGTTCCGCGCCGGCAATCGTATGGATCGCCCTGCGTCCGCAGATCGCTTCGACCTTCCCCACGAAATCTGCCGCTTTTCCGAAGCGTGTATCGGTTTCGTAGGCGTTATTTGAAAAAATCGGGAAAAGCGTATAATCGCCGCTCTCCCGAAGCTTCTCAAGCTCCGCGATCGCGTTCTCAAAATTGCAGAACGAGCCGCAGAGCGCAAATCCGAGTTTGATTTCAGTCATTTTCTTCTCCTTCCAGCGAGAAAAGAACCGCTTTCGCGGCGATCGCTCCCGCGGCCGCCGGCGAATACTTCCCCGGCAGTCCCGGCAGCAGCCGGGCGTCGATCCCCAGGCGTTTCGCGGCCGTAAAATCAACGCCGCCCGGCGCCGAGGCAAGGTCGAGCAGTACCGCCTCCTTCGGGAGCGCGGCGAGCGCTTTTTTCCCGAAGACCGGCGCCGGGATCGTATTGAAAATCAGCTGAAACGGGCCGCCGCGATCGAGCGAAGCGGTTTCGATCATCGAAATTCCCTCAGCTTCGCCGCGCAGGAGATCCTCTTTTCGCCGCGCGGAAGCAGTCACCTCGGCTCCGAGGGCGCGAAGTATCCCGCAGAGCGCTTTTCCGATCGCTCCGTAGCCCGCAACGAGCGTTTTCGCGCCGCGGATCGTCCCCGGATAAAGCCGGATCGCCTCCGCGAGCGCTCCCTCGGCAGAAGGGATTGCGTTTTCCCGCCGAAACAGCGGAAGGCTCGAATAATCGCAGAGGTTCAATTCGCGCCAGGCTTCGTCTTTCTCAATAAGCTTCGCGCTGCCGGAAACAAAGATCCGCTTTCCGCGGAGCTTTTGAGCAAGCGCTGCGTCCGCCGCGAGATCCCCCGCGGCGTTGAGAAAACCGTCGGCACGAAACAGCGGCGTCGGAAGGATCACATTTTCACACACTGCCAGCGCTTCTTCGAACTCTGTGGAAAGCGCGCCGCCGGCCGTTTCCTCCTGCGGCGCCGCGAGCAGCGCGCGGCAGCCGTATCGCCGCAGCTCGCGCGCAAGATATTCCCGGCGGCGGTCGCCGCCGAGGATCAGAAAGCGTTTCTCCATCCGATTTGCTCCTTTTCGGGAATTTCTACTCCCATACTACGCGGCGCCGATTTTCACCGTGAATAAAAAAATGAAAAAAAGTATTTATTTTCGCACAAAAAAGCAATATAATAGAGTTGGTTCTCAGTCCGATTTTTTAAGGAGATGCTTTTTTTGAAAGATCTTTCGATTTTAGATAAAATCAAACGGCTTCACTTCGTCGGGATCGGCGGCTCGGGAATGTGTCCGATCGCGGAAATCCTTCTTCACGAAGGTTATACGATCACCGGTTCGGATATCAACGAATCCGATACGCTCGACCGCATCCGCAAGACCTACGGCGAGATCGTCTCGATGGGCCACCGCGCCGAGAATATCGGAGACGCCGAGGCGCTCGTCTATACCGCCGCGGTAAAGGCCGATAATCCGGAGCTTCTGGCCGCGAAAGAACGCGGGATCCCCTGCTTCGAGCGTTCGGAAATGCTCGGAATGCTCGCCGCGCGCTATAAAAACGCGATCGCCGTTTCCGGAACACACGGAAAAACAACGACCACCGCGATGATCACCCAGATCCTGATGGATTCCGGCTGCGATCCGAGCGCCGTGATCGGCGGCAAGCTGACCGCGATCGGCTCCAACGCGCGCATCGGGAAATCGGATACGGTCGTCCTCGAAGCCTGCGAATACGTTGATTCTTTCCTTCAGATCGAGCCGCAGGTCGCCGTGATCCTCAATATCGACGCCGACCACCTCGATTATTTCAAAACGCTCGATAACATCATCCGCAGCTTCCGTACCTTCGCGCGCCAGACGAGCGATCTGATCGTTGCCTGCGGCGACGATGAAAATACGCGCAAAGCGCTCGAAGGCGTGGACAACGCAAAGATCGTAACCTTCGGCTTCGGCGAAGGGAACGATTACCGCGCCGAAAACCTCAGTCATCTGCCCGGCGCAAGAGCGCGTTTTACGCTCTGCAAAAACGAAACGCCGCTTTGCGAAATCGAACTGCGCGTTCCGGGCCGCCACAACGTGCTCAACGCGCTCGCGGCGGCGGCGGTCGCCGATCAGTACGGCGTCGAAAGCGAAGAGATTTCAGCGGCGCTCGGCCGGTTCGGCGGCGTTCACCGGCGCTTTGAGATCCTCGGCCATTTCAACGGGATCACGGTTGCGGACGATTTCGCCCACCACCCCACCGAGCTCGGGGCAACGCTGACCTCCGCGATGGAGATGGGCTACCGGAAGGTGTTCGCGCTCTTCCAGCCGCATACCTTCTCCCGCACCGCGATGCTGCTCGACGATTTCGCCCGCGTGCTCTCAATCCCGGATCAGGCGGTCGTCTCCGAGATCCTGCCCGTGCGCGAAACGAACACCTACGGGATCCACGCGCGCGATCTGACGGCGAAAATCCCCGGCGGCGTCTATCTTCCGACATTCGAAGAGATCGCGGATTACGCGATCGCGAACGCCGAGCCGGGCGATCTGATCCTGACGATCGGCGGCGGCGACGTTTACAAATGCGCGAACCTGATCGTAAAAAAGTACCGGGAAATGGAAAAATAACCGCATCAAAAACCGAAAAACGCCTTTCTCACAAAAGAGAGAAAGGCGTTTTTTGATTGCGATCGGAAGAATTATGCTCTGGAAAATTCGGAAAGGCGCAGCGTTTCGTTGTGCTCGGCTGCCCAGCGGACGTTCCATTCGTTCGCGAACAGGAGCAGGTTGCGCCCGCGCAGATCCTGCACCCACTTCGTGTCGGAGGTGAGGTTGAGCGAGCGGAACGAGAACTCCTCGTTATCGACCCAGCGGATATACTGGTACGGCAGGTCGTGGCGGCGGATCTCGCAGCCGTATTCCGAGCGCAGACGGTATTCGAGGACCTCAAACTGCAGCACGCCCACAACGCCCACGATCACACGGTCCATCCCGGAGGACGGCTCGTGGAAAATCTGGATCGCGCCCTCCTGGGCGATCTGAGTCATGCCCTTGACAAACTGCTTGCGCTTGAGGGTATCGACCTGTGAAACGGCGGCGAAATGCTCCGGCGCGAAGGTCGGAATTCCCTCGAAGGCGAACTGATTCTTCGCGCTCGCGCAGACGGTATCGCCGATCGAGAATATGCCCGGATCGAACACGCCGATGATATCGCCGGCATAGGCTTCGTCCACGATCGAGCGGTCCTGCGCCATGAGCTGCTGCGGCTGGGCGAGCTTTAAAGGTTTGCCGCCCTGGACGTGGTAGTATTCCGTACCGCGCTCGAATTTGCCCGAGCAGATGCGCATGAAGGCGATCCGGTCGCGGTGCGCTTTGTTCATATTCGCCTGAATCTTGAAGACGAACGCCGAAAAAGCCGGATCGAAGGGATCCACGATCCGATCGCCCGCCGTGCGCGCGAGCGGCGCGGTGGTCATCCGCAAAAAGTTTTCGAGGAACATCTCCACGCCGAAATTGTTGAGCGCCGAGCCGAAAAAGACCGGCGAGAGCTTTCCGTGGCGAACTTTCTCGAGATCGAAATCAAAAGAAGCGCCGTCCAGAAGCTCAATCTCTTCGCAGAGCGTTTCGCGCTGATAAGGTCCGATCAGCGAATCGAGCGTTTCCGTATCGGAAAGATCGCATTCGATCGCCTTGAGCTTCTGCGAGCCGGAATGAAATTCGTCGAACGCAATGATCCGGCGGTTGCCGCGGTCGTAAACGCCCTTGAAATCCACGCCGCTGCCGATCGGCCAGTTCATCGGATAGGTGCCGATGCCGAATTCCTTTTCGAGCTGATCGAGCAGATCGAAGGAATCGCGGGCGTCGCGGTCGAGCTTGTTGATAAACGTAAAAATCGGGATATCCCGCATCGCAACGACCTTGAATAGCTTTCTGGTCTGGGGCTCGATGCCCTTCGCAGCATCGATCACCATCACGGCGCTGTCCGCCGCCATGAGCGTGCGATAGGTGTCTTCCGAGAAATCCTGATGTCCGGGGGTGTCGAGAATATTGATGCAGTAACCCTCGTATTCAAACTGCATGACCGAAGAAGTGATCGAGATTCCGCGCTGCTTTTCAAGCTCCATCCAGTCCGAAACGGCGTGGCGCGCGCTGGCCTTGCCCTTGACCGAGCCGGCCTGCTGGATCGCGCCGCCGTAAAGCAAGAGCTTTTCCGTTAAGGTCGTTTTGCCCGCATCCGGATGCGAAATGATTGCAAAGGTCCTTCTTCTTTCTATTTCCTGTTTTAGATCCATAATCGGTTTTCATCCTTTATATTTTTTCTGTCTGCAAAGCGTTTCGGCAAAGGTACAGCCCTGCCGCCGCTTTGCGTTTTCCCCTCGGGAGAAGCTGCCGCCCAAGGCGGCCGATGAGGCTGCACGCAGAGCGCTACGCGTAAAACACCCAGAGATAAATATAGGCAGGAATCACGGCGGCGAGGGTAAACGGCACGCCGATGCGCAGAAAATCGCGGTTTTTGACCTCGTAGCCCGCTTTGCGCAGGATGCCGATCCCGGTGATGTTCGCCGAGGCGCCGATCGGGGTCAGGTTGCCGCCCAGGGTCGCGCCGGAAAGCAGTCCGAAATAGAAGAGCGTCGGGTCGACGCCCATCGCAAGCGCAATTCCCTGAGTTACGGGCAGCATCGTTGCGACGTAGGGAATATTATCGATGAATGCGGAGAACGCAACACTCGCCCATACGAGCAGCGTATAAACGAGGAAAACGCTTCCACCGGAAATGCGGGCGATAAAATCCGCAATCGCCGAAACGACGCCCATTTTCGTAATGCCGCCGACGACGATGAAGAGGCCGAAGAGCAGCAGCAGGGTTGCAAAATCGAGCTCCCAGAGCATCTTTTTCGCCGGGAGAATGCTGCGGTCGCGGATCGCGCTGTAGATCATGCCGACGATCATCACGCCGACGCAGATGATGCCGTTGGTCAGCGCGGGTTTTTCCGGAAAAACCGAAGCGCCGATCAGCAGAAGGATATTCGCGAGCATCAGGTAGGAAGGAACGTAATCGAGAACCTTCGTCCGCTCCCCCGCTTCGACCCTTTCCGTTGCGTTCTTGAAGAGAATCAGCAGCAGTGCCGCGGCGCAGAGCGCGCCGAGCTCCACCGCGAAGAAAATGCCCGGTTTCCCTTTATAGACGAAGAAATCGAGGAAATTCATTCCGGCGTAGCCGCCGAGCAGGATCGAGGTCGTATCGCCGACGAGTGTCGCCGCGCCCTGGAGATTCGAGGAAACGGCGATCGCGATGATCATCCCGACGGGGCTGATTTTCAGCTTTTTCGCGATCTCAATCGCGATCGGCGCGATCATCAGAACGGTCGCGACATTGTCGATAAAGGCGGAGACGAGCCCCGCGAAAAGTGAAAGCGAAATGATCGCCCATTTCACGTTCGGAACCTTTTCGAGGATGAGATCGGCGAGCAGCGCCGGCATCTTCGAATCGATCATCAGCGAAACGGTTCCCATCGTGCCCGCGATCATCAGCAGGACGTTGAAATCGACCGCTTCGAGGAGATCCGTATAGGGCAGCATTCCGCTGCCGATGAAGATTCCCGCCGAAACAAGCGCGATCAGCGGGCGCCATTTCTGGAAGATCATCATCAGAAGATAGGTTACGATAAATAGGATTGCTGCATACAGCATGGTTTTTCTTCCCCGTTTCTCTCATAAAAAAAGACGAGACTTTACCACCCGAAGGAATGGTAAAGTCTCGCCGCTTCGTTCACAAAACCGGATTTTTTACAAATCGACCTGACGATTTCGGAAACGCGTAAAACGCGCCGGCTACTCCCTTTACTGCGCTATTGTATCATACCGCGGCGGAGATTGCAAGCGTTTTTCCCGCAATTTCTTACGGCGCTCAGGGCGCGCGGTGGAAAACGACCGTTTCGCCGTCGGGAAGATAGCCGTCCTGAACCGCGATGACCGAGAAGGTGTCGCCGTCGAGCAGGGCGACCAGATCTTCCCCGGAAGAAGGCATCCCGCCGTTGCCGAGGATATTGCCGAGATAATAGAAGCTGAGGCTTCCGGGGCCTTCCTTCGCGATATAGACGCCTTCAAACAAACGGTCCGGAGTAAAATCATCCTGATCGTCTATGAGCATCTTCATATTGCCCGCTTCGTCGAGCGTCAGGTAGACCATCGTTCCGCCGGATTCCGCCGTCCAGCTTCCGACAAGCGCTTTCGAGGATTCCACGTCCTCGAGGCCTTCGTAGATAAAGGTTTTGAGGTCTTCGAGCGTATACATAAAGCCCTTCGGGCCCAAAAGATCGGTGCGCTGGAATTCGTGGACTCCCTGCGGGAAAAATCCGCCCTCGTCCTCGGCGGTAAACCGGATGCCGTTTTCCGTCGGCTCGATGATCACGCTGGTCACCGAGACGTATTTGTTCCATTGACTCATCATCGAGTATTCGCGCGCCGTAAAGCGCATCTCGCTCCCGCGGCAGTCAAAAGGCAGCAGCTCGAGCGCCGCGAAGGAATAAACCGACTGATTCATCGTATACATGACCGAAGCGTAAAAGCGGCCGAACTCGTAGAAAATCTCGATGTATTCGCCCTCTTCGTCGTCTTCCAGATCGCTTCCCTGCCCGTAGGAGCCGTATTCGTGCCCGTAAAGCCCCGGCAGATCGCGGATCGCGGCCTGTAGCTCCTCGGATTCGATCGGCCCGAATTCCTCGGGCTTCGAAGGCTCGGGGGCACTCGACTGAGAGGATTCCACCCTCCCGCCGTGGAGCAGTTCATCGGACGATTCCTCGTTCCCGGAAGACTGCGGCGCTTCGGAGGAGGCTTCGGAGGAAACCGCGCTCTCTTCCCCGCTGCTTTCCGGCGCGGAGAAAACTTCGCTGCTCGCGGGCTCCGGTTCGCTGCTTTCGTGTGAATCAGAGCTTTCCGGCGCGGAAGAAGAGGACTCCGGAAGCTGAGAGCTCTCTTGCGGGGACTGCGCGGAGGAACCGTGCTGGGGATCCGGCGGAGCGATCGGTTCCTGGCAGGCGCACAAGCAGCAGAAAACCAGAACGGAGAGGATCACAGAAAGGATCTTTTTCATAGGCGCATACTCCTTTTTGTTGAAAAAATGTTGTTGTTCGCGGCGTCGCCGTTCGGAGAAAAGAGGAGCCCCGTGCGCAGGGCGCGGGGTTCCCGGGAAAAATCAGTTCGTGTAGTTGTCGAAATATCCCTGAACGAGTACGACCGGCGTGCCTTTGTCGCCGGAGCCGCTCGTCAGATCACAGAGCGAGCCGATCAGATCGGTGAGCTGACGCGGGGTCGTCCCCTGCGAAACCATATTCCCGACGAGGCTGCTGCCGTCCTTTTCGCGGATGCGCGCGGAGATCGCCTCACGCAGCGCTTCGCCGGAAAGATCGCGAAAATCGTTGTCGGCAAGGTATTTGAGCTTGAGCTCGTTGGGTGTTCCGATCAAACCGGGCGTAAAGAACGGAGAGACGACCGGATCGGCAAGCTCCCAAATCTTGCCCTGCGGATCCTTGAAGGCGCCGTCGCCGTAAACCATGACCTCCACCTTCTTGCCCGTGGCGGCAAGGATCTTTTCCTGTACGGTATCGACCAGCTTCTGCGAATCGCGCGGGAAGAGCTTTACTTTATCTTCCGTCGATTTGTTCGAGCCCAGAAGGCCGAACGTTTCGTTGTAGCCGCTGCCGTTGACCGGCTGATTGAGGATCTCGTCGAGCGAATAAACCGTCTTCGCGCCGGCGTTCGTAAGCAGGCGCTTCGTGCGCTTTCTCGTATGGATATCGCAATTGAGAACCGTATCGGTATATTTGAGGATCGCGCGCGGATCGTTCGCAAAAATGATCTCTGCCTCGGCGCCGCATTCGCGGATCAGATCGCCGTAATAGGCAACGTAATCGACCCCGGTAAAGGGATGGATATTGACGCCGAAGAGCGCGCGGTACTGCTCGAGAGAAAGAATGTCGGAATAGGGATTGACGCCCGCCTGATCGAGCGCGTCGAGCGAAACGAGCTCGTTGCCGACCTCATCGGAGGGATACGAGAGCTGAAGAACGATTTTCTTCGCCGCCATCGCGATGCCGCGAAGGCAGATCGCAAAGCGGTTGCGCGAAAGGATCGGAAGAATCACGCCGACCGTCTCGCCGCCCAGCTTTGCCTTTACGTCCGCCGCGATATCGGAAACGCTCGCGTAGTTGCCCTGAGACCGGGCTACGACGGATTCCGTTACGGCGATCACATCGCGGTCGCGCAGCGCGAAGCCTTCGCTCTCGGCTGCTTCGAGCACGCTGTCTACGACGATCGAAGCGAGGTCGTCTCCCTCGCGGATGATCGGGCAGCGGATCCCGCGGGATACCGTTCCGACTCTACGAATTTTTTCCTGCATGAGTTGTTCCACCTTTCTGCAATAACCTGTTAATCGAGATAGCGGACCGCCGTTCCGTAGGCGATCACTTCCGCGGCGCCCTGCATGATCGCAGAGGTCGCGAAACGGACGCAGACGACCGCGTCGGCGCCGAGGGCCTGCGCTTCGGCAATCATGCGCTCGGTTGCAACCTTCCGGGCTTCTTCCATCATTTCGGTGTATCCTTTGAGTTCTCCGCCGACGATCGTCTTAAAACCTGCGGCGATATCCTTTCCGATATGCTTCGATTGAATCGTGCTTCCCTTCACGAGCCCGAGCGTTTCGAGATTCTTTCCGAAAATCGTTTCCGTATTGACCAGCAGCATAGCAGTTTCTCCTTTTTCGTAATCTCGCGAAGCGCGCGGGCGCTTCGCGGTTTTTGTCCTATTCTATTATACAAATTTTCGCGCTCAATGCAAGAAAAAGCGGAAAAAAACGCAAAAAAAATCCGGCTTGCGAAAAGTCGGATTTTCGTTCACCGCAGCGGATTCCTCTTACGGTGTATTTTGTTTTCTCCTCAGAAGATTTCTTCCGTTCGCGGAACCGTTACGGCGTAGTCCGCATGTGCGGCGCGGTTTACAGCGAGGAAGCAGAAATAATCGACCGGGTAATCCTTTTCGGGACTTTCGAGTGAATATCGCAGCTCTTCAAAGACCGCCGCGCTCCCGCCGTCCCCGGATTCAAGCCCGAGGAAGCGGAATCTGCGCTCGGAAGTCTCCGCTTCGAGTCCCACGATCCAGAGATCGTACTGCTCAAAGAACGCGTCGCTCAGAGCGCCGGCTGCCGAAAGCCGTTTTCTCGGGTAGGAATCGTTCCACCAGTATCCTACCGCGTCCTCCATGAATTCATCAAACTCACTCGCCGAGGAGAAGCGCTTTACGGGAAGGTGATCCCGTTCGCTGCGGGATAGCAGCGGGAAAATCTTCTCGGCCCAGGTACTCGCCTCCATGCTCAGAATCGCCTGCGCTTGCGGGGAATCCTCCCACGGGATGAGCACGCCTTCATAGCCGTAAGTGAGCCGGTCCGCCCAGTGATAGACCTTATCAAGCGCTTCGGGCGCGAAGGCGTCCTCGTGATAGCGTACGCCCACCGTATAGACCACGTTATTGAGCGCGAGTATCGCGGTATAGCTTTTCCAGCCTTTTTCCGATACGCTCGTGACGTAGTAAAACTTTACTCCATTCGCTGTATATGCTTCCCGCGGCGGCTCGTCGGAACTTAAATACTCGTCGGTAGATTTCGTCATAAATGGGCACTCGCCGCTTGCCGTC
>CACZON010000090.1 GCA_902782805.1 Oscillospiraceae bacterium | reverse complement strand
GCTGCGCGCAGCGATGAAGAAGCGGGCCAGAATTTGGCTCCTTGCCGGGATCCTGCTCCTGCTCGCGGTCATGATTTGGTGCAAATACGCCTCCTTTCTGGCGGAGAATCTCAATCATCTGTTTGCGCTTTTATCGATCAGACAGCTTTCCTTTACCTCATTGATCCTTCCGTTGGGCATCTCTTTCTATACCTTCATGGCGATCAGCTATCTGTTGGACGTGTTCTGGAAGCGCTGCACTGCTGAACGGGATTTCCTTTCCCTTGCCGCCTGGCTGACATGGTTCCCGCATATCGCGCAGGGACCGATCGACCGCTTCGCTTATATACGCAGGCAGATCGACGACGGCGTGGAGTTCCGCACGGAAAACCTGAGCTCCGGCGCAATGCTGACGTTATGGGGATTCTTCAAAAAGCTTGTGATCGCCGATAGACTCGGTCTTTTCGTCGGCGGCGTATTCGATGTCTGGAAGCAGCATACGGGAGGGATCTTCCTTCTGGCCGCTCTGGTGTATTCCGTGCAGATTTACGCCGACTTTTCCGGCTGTATCGATATCGTTTCGGGCATATCCGAGATGTTTGGGATCCGTCTGACGAAAAACTTTGATCATCCGTATTTTGCGCGGACGATGCCGGAGTTCTGGCGACGCTGGCATATCTCACTCATGGAATGGTTCAAGGACTATGTGTTTTTCCCGGTGTCGACCTCGGCGCTGGTGAAGAAAGTCAAGCGCAGCAGCAAGGAGAGGGGGCACAAAGCCGCCGGAGAGCTTTTCGGAAACATTTTCCCGGTGTTGGTCGTTTGGCTCATTACGGGCTTTTGGCATGGAGCTGCCTGGAAATACGCTGCCTGGGGCGCCTATCATGCCGCGCTGATCGTTGCCGGGATCCTGTTCGGCCCGGCGATGGAGCGGCTGCGGGAACGACTGCATATCCCGGCGGAAGCCTTTCTCCGGATAAGCTGGCAGAGGATCCGCACTTACTTCCTGTGCAGCGTCGGCCGCATCTTTTTCCGGGCGGCGGGGCTTGTCGCAGCGCTGGACATCTTCCGGCGCAGTTTCCTCGCCTCCGACCTGAAGCTCTTTTCCGAGGAATTCTTTTCGCTCGGACTGGGAAAGGCCGACACGGTCGTGGCGCTCCTGTCCGTCTTGCTGCTGTGGCTGGTTGACTGGCTGGACGAGAAAAAACCAATGCGTCAGAGACTCGCCGAGCGCCGCCCGATCTTTCGTTTGGTTTTGGCCTATGCGATGGTATTCACCGTACTGGTGTTCGGGATCTACGGTCCTGGATATGACGCCGGCACGTTTATTTACATGAAGTTTTGAGGAGGAAAAACGATGGAAGAACTGATGGAGATTCTCGAGCAGGTTCTGCCGAATGTCGATTTTACCGCGGAAAAGGACCTGGTCGACAGCGGCCTGCTGGATTCCGTGACAATGGTCCGGATTATTTCCGAGCTGGAAGAGCGTTTTGACATTTCCGTGTCCATGGAGTACATTCAGCCGAAGTATTTCCAGTCTGCGGAGACGATCTGGAATATGATCGAGGAACTACGGTAATGGCCTCATCCGTCGTAGAAGCTGTATTCGAAAACGCAGCGCGCAGCCCCGGCAAGCTCTGCCTCGTCGACGAACGGGAGTCGCTTGATTACCGGGCTTTTACCGAGCGGATCTTACGCTATGCCGGACAGTTTTTCGATCTTGGAGTCCGCGCGGGCGACCGCGTGGTTATCGAGGCGAGCCAGACGGCCGACTACCTCGCGCTCGAGTTCGCTCTGCATCTTTGCGGCGCGGTCTTCGTCCCGGCAGAGAGAAACTGCGGCGAGGAGAAGATCCTTGCGATCGCGGATTACTGCGGCGCGCGCCTTATTCTATCCGAAAAGGATCTGAACCGTCAGGATGAGCGCCGGATGCCGCGCACCGGTTTTTCAGCCGCCGCGCAGACGGCTCACGTGCCGGCGGATCTCTGCTTCCCGGAAGCGGAGATCTGCAGCGAGATCCTTTTCAGCAGCGGGACGACCGGTAAAGAGAAGGGGATCGTGCTCAATCATCGCAGCAGTATGGCGCTTGCTGACAACGTCATTTACAGCGTCGGTGTCGAGGAGGACAACGTAGAGCTGATCCCTTCGCCGCTGAACCATTCCCACGGCCTTCGCCGCTGTTACGCCAATCTTGTTCGCGGTGCGACCATCCTGCTGACGACGGGCGTGATGAACGTGAAGCAGATCTTCGATCGGCTTGAGCAGTATCATGTTACGGCGATGGATCTG
>CACZON010000089.1 GCA_902782805.1 Oscillospiraceae bacterium | reverse complement strand
CGGAACCTGCCCGTTGTTTTCAAATGCCATATAACCGATCAGCGATCCGGCGCAGTTCTCGCAGAGGCAGAAAATCACGCTGCGGGGCAGATTCAGTTCCCCGAATTCCCGAATGGTTCTGCAGACGTCCGCATACGTAAGACTGTAACCGCTGTCGTCCTTGATTGCGATTTTCGCTTGGTTATGTTGGTCAACTTTTAAAAACATCTTTCATTTTCTCCTAAATGTTCATATTTACATGATCGTGCAGCCGTCGACCGCCAGCACCTGACCCGATACGTACGACGAAAGGTCGGAAAGCAGGAACAGACACGCTTTCGCGATATCTTCCGGCTCGGCCAGCCTGCCCATGCAGATGTTGTCGATCCTGCTTTGCAGCTTCTCCGGATCCGCCTGCTTCATCATTTCCGTATTGGTCAATCCCGGCGCAATCGCGTTGACGCGGATTTTTTTCTCCGCCAGCTCTTTTGCGGCGGATTTCGTAAGGGAAACGACCGCGCCTTTTGTTGCGGAATACACCAACTGTCCGCGGTTTCCGCGCAGCGCGGTCATCGACGCAATGTTCACGATGCTCCCGCCGGTTTCCTGGCGAGCCATCACGCGGCTGACCAGCTGCAGCAGATTGATCGTTCCGTAGACGTTCACGGAGAACATTTTCTCCATGTTTTCGCGGCTGATCATCCCGATCAGCTCGTTGAATTCGACGCCCGCGTTATTGACCAGCCCGTCGATACGGCCGCAGCTTTTTCTGATCTGCAGGACGGCGTCTTTCGCCTCCCGCTCGTCGGTAATATCGAAATACAGCGGGCGAACTTCTCCGGACGTCGACGCGTTGACTTCTTCGCACCATTGCTCAACGGAGCCCTCGCGGACGTCGATCGCATACACAACCGCTCCGTTTCGGGCAAACGTTTCCGCCATGGCGCGGCCGATTCCGCGCCCTGCTCCCGTTACAAGAATTACTTTTTCGCTGAGCAATTCTGCAGCGATCGAATGATTCATATCTATCCTCCGTCTGCTTTTTGTGGTTCAGGCGATCCACGCCGCCACGGAACCTCTCGTTCGGCGGCAGCGGTACCTGCAGTTAGTTTCACCTCATGCAAAGCCCGCTTTACAGCGGAATATTTCCGTGTTTTTTGTTCGGGAGAGAACGCTTTTTCGTTTTCAGCATCTTAAACGCGGATACGATTTTTTCCTTCGTCTCTTCCGGAAGGATGACTTCGTCGACGTAGCCGTGTTCCGCGGCGATATACGGGTTCATAAATTTCCGGTTGTATTCGTCGGTCAGTTCTTCTTTTTTGGCGTTTGGATCCGAAGCCGCTTCGATTGCTCTCTTCCCGATGATCGATACCGCTCCCGCGGCGCCCATCACGGCGATTTCCGCGATCGGCCAGGCAAACACGACGTCCGCGCCGGTTCCCTTGCTGTTCATCGCGATATACGCGCCGCCGTAAGCTTTCCGCATGATCAGACCCACTTTCGGTACGGTTGCCTCCGAGTAAGCGAATAAAAGCTTCGCGCCGTGGCGGATAATCCCGCCGTGCTCCTGCTTGCTGCCAGGCAAAAAGGCCGGAACGTCCACCAGCGTGAGCAGCGGAATATTGAAGCAGTCGCAGAACCGGATAAACCGGGCGCCTTTATCGGAAGCGTCGATTTCCAAAGAACCTGCCATATACTGGCTCTGATTGGCAACGATTCCGATCGTTTCTCCCTCGAGACGGGCGAAACCGATCACAAGGTTCCGGGCAAAATGGGGCTGGATCTCAAAGAAGCTGTCTTCATCGACGAACGTGTTGATCACGCGGCGTACGTCGTAAGGCTTTCTGGAATCGATCGGAACAATGTCCTGAAGGCCGGCGCAGTCGTTCCGTTCCTTTCCGGGAACGGGCGCCGGGGTTTCTTCGTTGTTCTGCGGCAGATAGCCGATCAGCTTCCGGACGCCGTCCAGACACGAAGCATCGTCCGGATAAACGAAATGCGCCACGCCGGAAGTCGAGCTGTGGACGGACGCGCCGCCGAGCTCCGAAGAAGAGATCACTTCGCCCGTAACGGATTTCACAACCGCCGGGCCGGTAATATACATCTGGCTCGTTTTTTCCGCCATGAAAATATAGTCGGTGATCGCCGGGGAATAGCAGGCGCCGCCCGCGCACGGCCCGAGGATCACGGAAATCTGCGGAATCACGCCGGAAGCGATCGTATTGCGGTAGAAAATATCCGCATAGCCGGCAAGCCCGTCGATTCCCTCTTCGATGCGCGCTCCGCCGCTGTCGTTGATCGAAACGAACGGAGCCTTCATCTCCAGCGCCTTATCCATTACGCGGCAGATTTTCATCGCATGCGCTTCCCCTAAAGAACCGCCGCTGACGGTAAAATCCTGCGAAGACGCGAAAACGAGCCTTCCTCCGATATACCCGTAACCCGTGATGACGGCGTCTCCGAGCCGTTTTTTCTGATCCATCCCGAAATCCGAAGCGCGCGAAAGGATCATATCGTTGAGTTCCACGAAGGTTCCGTTATCAAATAGTGTATTTAAACGTTCTCTTGCCGTTAATTTTCCAGATACATGCTGTTTTTCAATGCG
>CACZON010000088.1 GCA_902782805.1 Oscillospiraceae bacterium | reverse complement strand
TTTTTCGAGGTGTGGCTCAGTTTGGTAGAGCGCTGCGTTCGGGACGCAGAGGTCGTGGGTTCGAATCCCGTCACCTCGACCATAAAAGGCACTTGCATTCGCAGGTGCCTTTTTTGTGCGATCTTACCGCCGTATGGTACTTCATGGGCGTACAAGCAAACGAAAAGACCTCTTTCGTCCGTTTCGGGCAAAAGAGGCCTTTTTGATTTCAAAGAATCTGAGCGGCGCTTGGGCTTTCACTCTTTATCGCATGAAAAAATCGTAGAGGCGCTGCGTATAGTCGGGGGCCGTATCGTAGGCGGCGTGACCGAAGCCCTGATACCGAAAATGCTCGAAATCCGGATTTTCACGAAGCTGCGCGGCGATTTCTTCCGCCGCTTCGGGCCGGATCACCCGGTCTTCCGTATCGCTGATCAGAAGGGTGGGGCAGGTAATTTCACGAAGACGCGAGGAAACGTCAAAGCCGCGCGATCCTTCGGCAAGAACGATAAACCGGGCAAGTTCCTCCTGCGTCACGCGTTTCGACATAAAACTCAGCGCGCGCCGATAGCGTTCAAAAAGCTCTTTCGGATAGATCCGTTCGCCGAACGAAAGATAAAGATCCTCCCGCCGCGCTTCTTTCGCGAGCTCGATCCAATGATCGATCACTCCGCAGCGGTCCGGCTCGATCCGGCAGTCGGTCGAGCCGAGGGCGAGCTTCGAAACGAGCGCGCTCGATTCGATCGCGACCGACATCGCGATCATTCCGCCCTGGGAAGCGCCGAAAAGGCAGACTCCGGAGAGCCCGAGCGCTTTCATCGCGTTCGCCGTATCCTCCGCCATCGCAGAAACGGGATACCGCGCCGGCAGATCCTTGCGGCGGTCAAACAGAAATACGGTAAAATCCTTTGAAAAGAGTTCGTACTGCTTTGCGATCGCTGCCGCGGAGAGCAGGACGCTCTGTACGCTCAGGCCGGGCAGGATGACGAGCGTCTTTTTGCCTTCGCCGAACCGGAGGTATTCCATTTCAAACGCTTCGGTTTTCAGAGATTCGAGTTGATAGTTCATAAAACGATTCCTTTATCTGAGTCTTTTAAAGCGCGCGTCGCCCAGAAGGTCGGGACGCCGAGCTCGTGGAGATTGCCGATCCCGTTGGTATCCTCGTAGACGTCGGTGATCCGGAACCCGGCCTTGAGCTGGCCGCCGATCTGTTCTTCGAAGGTGTGGGAGAACTGGATCCCGTCGTCGTTTCGAAGCGCTTCCTGCATCAGCGCCTCGTCTTTGAGCGGGTTATAGGGAAGACCGCGGACAATCGCTTTTTCATCCTCGTTGAAGAGATAATTGAAGCCGTTGTCGAACCCGCCGAGAAAAACGCCGCCTTTTTTGAGGATCCGGTAACATTCGCGGAAGATCGGCTCGACCTTTTCGACGTAGCAGTTCGAAACGGGATGGAAGATCAGATCGAAGCTTTCATCCGGAAAGGGAAGAGGCTTTGTCATATCGTACTGCACAACGGTGACTTCGTAGCCCTCGCGCGCGGCGACTGCGCGCTCGCTCTCGCACTGCACGGAAGAATAATCGAGAACGGTGCACTGCGCACCAAGGGCCGCGAAGACCGGAATCTGCTGAGCGCCGCCGCTCGCGAGGCCGAGGAGCTTTTTGCCGCGCAGATCCCCGAACCAACGTTTCGGAACGGGTTTCGTCGGCGTTAAGAGAACGCTCCATTGACCCTCTTTTGCCTTTTGATAGGCTTCGTGCGTGATCGGCTTACCCCATTCCCAGCCGTCGGCAATCCAGGAATCGATCGTCTTTGCATTGATATCCTGATAGTTCATTCCTTTTTTCCTCTTTGAAAAGACCCGCCGTCAAAGCAGCGGGTCTTTTTCATTTTATTTAGTCGAGCCAGCCTCTTTTACAGAGCAGCTCCGCCATCAGTACACCGCCGCCGGCCGCGCCGCGCAGCGTATTGTGGGAAAGACAGACGAATTTATAATCGAAGAGCGTATCGGGACGCAGACGGCCGATCGAAACCGCCATACCGCCTTCGAGATCGCGGTCGAGCTTTGTTTGCGGGCGGTCGTCCTCCTCAAAATAATGGAGGAACTGCTTCGGCGCGCTCGGCAGTTCGAGCTCCTGCGCCGGACCGCGGAATTCTTTCCAGCGGCGGAGAATTTCTTCTTTTGAGACTTTCTCGCGCAGGGTCATAAAGACCGCCGCCATATGGCCGTCTGATACCGGAACGCGCAGGCACTGCGCCGTGATGATTGGGGAGGAGGCGGGAACGATCCCGTCGCCTACGATTTTTCCCCAGATTTTCATCGGTTCCTGCTCGGATTTTTCTTCCTCGCCGCCGATATAGGGGATAACGTTGTCGACGATCTGGGGGAACGTTTCAAAGGTCTTTCCGGCGCCGGAGATCGCCTGATAGGTGCAGGCGAGAACTTTTTCGACCCCGAGATCCATAAGAGGATGCAGGGCCGGAACGTAGCTCTGGAGCGAACAGTTCGATTTTACGGCGATAAAGCCGCGCTTCGTTCCGAGACGTCTGCGCTGCGAAGCGATGATCTCGGCATGATCGGCGTTGATCTCCGGA
>CACZON010000087.1 GCA_902782805.1 Oscillospiraceae bacterium | reverse complement strand
TTCGCCATTGCGCCGGCGTGCATGACCAGCTGGCTCGCTTCGGGGATCGTCATGAAATAGCGGATGATCCGGCGGTCGGTGATCGTGATCGGGCCGCCGCCCGCGATCTGCTGCTTGAAGAGCGGGATGACCGAGCCGTTGGAGCCGAGTACGTTTCCGAAGCGCACCGCCGCGAAGGAGGTCCTGCTGTCGGTGCGGCACTGTACGATCATCTCGCACATCCGTTTGGAGGCGCCCATGATGTTCGTGGGGTTGACGGCTTTATCGGTCGAGATCAGGATGAACTTTTCCACCCCGTAGGCCTCCGCCATATCGGCGGTGTTGTAGGTACCGAGAACGTTGTTTTTGATCGCTTCGGCGCTGCTGTGCTCCATCAGCGGAACGTGCTTGTGCGCCGCGGCGTGGAAGACAATCTGCGGGCGGTAGTGCGCGAAGACCGCAGCCAGACGGTCGCGGTCGCGGACCGAACCGATCTCCACCTCAAAATCGAGGCTGCTGCCGTAGGTGCGGATCAGCTCCTGCTGGATATCGTAGGCGTTGTTCTCGTAAATATCGAAGATGATCAGCTTTTCGGGGCGGCATTTCGCAAGCTGCCGGCAGAGCTCGCTGCCGATCGATCCGCCGCCGCCGGTGACCAGAATAGTCTTTCCGGTATAATAGTAGCGCGCCTGGAGATTGTTGATGCTCAGCGGTTTGCGGAACAGAAGGTCCTCGATCCTGAAATCACGAAGGGCCGGTTTCTCTTCCACGCCCTCCCCGCTGTCGCGCACCGGCGTATCGTAAATCTTGATTTTGCAGCCCGTCGGGCGGTAGAAATCGTAGATCGCGTTCGCGCGCTCGTTGTCGAGATCGTTGACGGCGACGAAGATTTCCTGCACCTCGTATTTTGTGAGCATCCCGAAGGTATTGACGTCCTCACGCAGGACCTCCAGCCCCGCAACGCGGCTGCCGACCTTCGCTTCGTCGCGGTCGATAAAGAAGACCGGACGGTATCTCGAATTGACGTTTCCGAGCAGGTCGTTCGCCAGAACGAAGCCGAGCTGACCGGCGCCGATGATCGCGACGTTTTCCTTCGGATTCGCGCGACCCTCGATCGTATGACGGCGGCGGTAAATGATCTGATAGACAAAGCGCGAACCGAGCGCCGCCAGATCCGTCAGCGCCGCGACCACCACGAAATGCCAGATCCCGTGGTAATAATTGATGATCCGCGAGAAGAAGAGCGCCGCGAGGCCGCCCGCCATATCGGCAATGATCATGAAGAGGTAGGCCAGCGTATTGGTGTAGCGCCAGACGTTCTGGTTGACCTGCAGCGCGTTGCGCAGGCCGAAAATGCCGACCAGAAGCAGGATCGAATTGACGATATACGCTTCCTGCGAATAGACCGGCGAGCCGTCCGCCGAGAGGCAGATCCAGTAATAGAGGCCGTTGATCAGCGCAAAGCAGGATAAATCGAAAACGGCCAGCAGAACGTGGCGGATTTTCCGCCCGAAAATGGTTTTTTTCAGTTTTTCCATTGCAAAACACCTGTATCCGAACGTCTTCGCCGCGTTTTTCGCGGTAAATTTTCATTGGTTTCCGAACGGCTTTGAAGAAGCGTTTTCCCCGCGAAAAATGCCGGATTTTCCGGAAAAAACGGGATCGGAGCATCTTCTTTTCATACGGACATAGTACCCATATTGTATATTTAGCTCATTATAGCACAGGGATCTTTACTTTTCAAGCTTTTTGCACTGGGAACCTTCGGAAAAAGCAGATCGATTCCATAAAAAGAATGAAACGAATCCGCTCTCAGCGGAGGGCTTCCCCGCGCAAAAAAGAAGCTCTCTGAGATCGTCAGAGAGCTTCTTAAGTATCGTTTCAACCGCAAAGGCCGCTTTCGTTCCGGCCTCCTCAAAAGGCGTATGCAGCGGCCGCGCCGCGCGCAAGATCCGGCGGGGGCCGCCGGTTTTCGGCCGTTTCCGGCTTTCGCGGGCGGTTTTCCGGTTTTATCCGGCGGCGGGGGCGTGCGGCGCCGACGCGATAAAAAAGCGGAGCATTTCGATATTCGTCCGGGCGAGATCGGCGTATTTGTCGAGCGAGGAAAAATACGCGATGCAGAGGATCTCGATCGAATCGATCACGTAGGGGATCGCCTCTTTTTCCGCCGGCGTCAGCGGTTCGGTCCGGTCATAACCGGCGATCAGGCCCTCGAGGATCGAGCCAAAGCGGCGTTTGTCGATCTTCGGGTCGGAGAAGCATTCCGAGAGGATCGCCGTTGCGCAGTAGCAGAGATCGAAAATCCGGACGTTGACTTCGCTCAGCTCAAAATCGGCAAATCCGCGGAACACCCCGTCTTCGAAAAAGAGCGCGGAGGGATTGAGGTCGCGGTGAATCAGCTGCACCGGCAGCTTTCCGGCGAGCGCGCCGAACCGTTCGCGGTACCGCGCCGCAAATTCATCGGAAAGCCCGGCGAGCGTTTTGACCTTTTCGAGCGACGCGGCGCATTCCCCGAAATGAATTTCAAAAGCGTTTCGATTTTTTCATCGTGAAAAAGATCCGTCGGAGAAGCCTCCAACCGTACG
>CACZON010000086.1 GCA_902782805.1 Oscillospiraceae bacterium | reverse complement strand
CGTAGTATGCGCCGAGCGGCGTCCAGTGGTGGTCGGTGCGCAGATAGATTTCCTCGTCGGCGTGCTGTCCGAGCACGGACTCGATTTCGACATAGGTGATGCCGGGATCGAAGCGCGACGCGATGGAATCGAAGACTTCCCGCTGGTCCGCGGACATATCCGCATACTTGCTGGGCATGTAGTACTGGCAGGCAAGCGGGGCGATCATCGAATAGATGTGCACGTCGGAAGGGAGATCGGCGCGCATGTTGTTGAGCGCTTCCACATAGGTGTTTCCGCTGCCGCCTCCGAAGAGCTCCAGCGCGCGCCAGTGGCCGTTCTGCTTGGTCGTGACCAGGCCGTTGCGCACGTCGGCATCCGGATCATCCAGCGGATCCGGACGTTGGCCGGACGAGGATTCCTCGGAGCTCTCCTCATGCGAGGACGGATCCTGCTGATCGGGACCGGAGCTTTCGCCTCCGGAACTCTGCGAGGATTCCGAGGGTTCGGAGGAACTGCGGCTCGAGATGTCTTCGGGATTGACGATGATATTGATCTCATCATCGGGATGAATGCCGAACAGGGACTTGATGCGGTAGCCCAGCGTCTTGAAGGAATCGCGCGCCGGGACGGTATCGTTGTAGTAATTGCCGAGCTGTTCCGTGAATTCTCCGGAGAAGAGCGATGAGAAGCTGAACTTCGGGAACTCGGCGAGCTCTCTTTTTTCAATATAGGAAACCTTGGAGCGCGGGATCACCAGAAGGAACAGCGCGATCAGGAAGAAAACCGGGATCAGATTCCAGATCGAGAGGATCGAAAACCCGTGAACCACGCCGCGGCGGCTGATTCGGTTGAGCCCCTTCTTTACGGGAGGGCGGGACCGTTGATTTCTTTCCATGGAAAGCTTCCTTTCAGAAACGGAAATACAGGAACGGGTTGTTGGTGCTGTCGACAAGCAGGATGCTCGAAACGATCAGCAGCACGCAGCAGCCGACCGTCGCGGCGATCTTCCCGACCGCATAGCGGCGGTTGTCCCCGGAATCGAAAAACTTTTTGAGCTTCGGCAGGATCGGCATGGAAACGGCGATCGCAAAAACGATCAGGAAGATATTGCCGAGGAACGAATTCCAGGAAATCTTATCGGCAAACGCGTTGCCGTTTGTGAGCATGCTCAGCCCGGAGATATTCAGGAAGAACGTTCCGAGACGCCCAAGATCTGTGAAATAGAAAATACCGAAGCCGATCGCGATGATGATCTTGCTGTAAAGATGCGTCAGTACGACGTTCCATTTCTTCAGGCGCTTCTTGCCGATCTTCGTTTCGATAAAAATGAAGATCCCGAAATAGAGGCCCCAGAAGATGAAGTTCCAGGAGGCGCCGTGCCACATACCGGTACAGAACCAGACGAGGAACAGGTTGAAGTATTTGCGCTGCTTCCCGAAGATCGGAACGTAGAAGAGATAATCGCGGAAGAACGTGCTCAGCGAAATATGCCAGCGCTGCCAGAACTCGCTGATATTGCGGCAGATAAAGGGATAATTGAAGTTCTCGTTGAAGTGGAACCCGAACATCTTTCCCAGGCCGATCGCGATATCGGAATATCCGGAAAAGTCGAAATAGACGTAGAGCGAATAGAGGATCACCGTATACCAGGTTCCGAGGAAGGAAAGATTCGAGATATTTCCGCCGAAGAACTGCTCCACGATCGCGTAGAGGTTGTTGGCGACGATGACCTTTTTGGAAATGCCGAGGATCGCGCGCAGCGCGCCTTCGCTGACGGCAACCGGATCGATTCTCCGCTTCGTGATCTCGTCCTGAATAACGCTGTAGCGAACGATCGGGCCGGCGACGAGCTGCGGGAACAGAGAGAGATACAGCAGGAACCGCGTAAACCTCGGCTGCGGCTCCACCGTCTCCCAGAGCGTATCCATGATGTAAGAGATCGCCTGGAAGGTAAAGAACGAAATGCCGATCGGCATCCGGATCTGCGGCACCGGAATGGAAAGGCCCAGAAGGCCGTTCAGATTCTCAACGAAAAATCCGCTGTACTTAAAGACGAGCAGGAACGAGAGATCGAGCACGATGGCCGCCGCGGCAAAGAGCTTCGCGTGATTTTCGCGGTGCTTTCCGATCTGCAGGGCGAAAAACCAGTTCATAAACGCGCTGAACACCAGCAGCAACACCCATACAGGCTCCCCCCAGGCGTAGAAGACGAGCGAAGCGGCTATAAGAACGATATTGCGCTGATCGTTTTTCTTGCAGAGATAATATGCCACGAAAACGATCGGCAAAAACAAATATATGAAATAGAGCGATGAAAAAACCATTCTGACTCTCCGAACAAATTCAATTCGTACGTTTTTACATACATTGTTATTGTACCTTATCGACAAAATAATATCAAGCGTTTTCGCGCCGAAATTTCCGGCTTTTTTGTAACATTTTTGAAAACCCCGCCGCTCTTTTCACTCGTCCTTTTGTTCCGTATTATGTAAACAAGCGAATCGCTGCGGGATTCCCCCGGATCTTTACGCCGCAGTGTTTCGAAAAAAGAAAAACGCCTCCGTTTTCCGGAAGCGTTTTGATGGGATTTTTTACCGTTCCTCTACGGTTTTTCCGCTGATATGCTCGATTTCGAGCGCGAACACAAAGACGCCTGCGCCGCTTTGCCGGATCTCGCGTTCGATATAGTCTTCATCCGCGGTAAATTTCCGGCTCAGCTCCCGGCTGATCCCGAGCGCCCGCCCGTGGTCTTCCACCGGGTGCAGCTTTCCGAACACGATCACGCTGCGGACGGTCAGCCACCAGTTTCCGCCGCGTTTTTCGCCGGGCGTGATGCAGCAGAAGGAGGCTTTCCCGTCTTTTCTCATCGCGTCGATCTTATGCCCCGCCTTGCCGCTGTGAAAATAAATGCATCCGTCCGCTTCGCAGTAATAGTGATTGATCGGCACTCCGTAGGGATAGCCGCCGTCTCCGCAGAGCGAGAGCACGCCGCGTTTTTCGCTTTTTAAGATTTCGATACATTCATCGCGGGAAAGCGCCTGCTTTTCCCGCAGCATTTTCCGAAAGCTCATCCTTCCGCCCCTGAACCTTTCGCCTTTTTACGAACCGAAAAGCCCGCGATTCCGTATCCGATCGCCATCAGCAGATTCGCGACGGCAAGAAACATCGAACCAAAGTACAGATTGCCTGCGTAATTTCCTGCGTATCTGAAAAACACCGAAAAACCGGGCATTTCAAACAATTTCAGGACCAGCCAGAAACCGGTCAGCAGAATCGAAAGGATCAAAAAGACGATTTTGAGCGCTATTCCATTCGGACGGATCGTAACGATCAGCCACCAGAGCAGCGTAATGATCAAGAGCGAAACAACGTTCACGAGCACTTCATCGCCGGTTTCATGCGGGAGTACGCTGCGTTCCATAAAGATCATACCGAACTTTTCCACGGAAAAGATCAGCAGAAGGAGCGTCCACGGCAGCGCCGTAACCCAGGGCGACTTTCTTTTCGTATGGATCAGGAAGAGGACCGCCGCCAGCAGATAGGGAAAGACGCCTAAGAAAACCTCCAGATAGATCGCCGCACGGTAATTCGCTCTTCCGAACAAAGCCGACATGAACGTCTCTCTGTAAAAAAGCATCGCATTTACGACGATCGCGTAATAGGTGCCGGCCGCCGCTGCGAGCGCTGCAAAGAGGCAGAACAGCCATGCAGGAACCGGCCAGCGTTTCTTTTCCGTTTTGACCGCATACGCAGGCGCCGCAGCGGAAACCGGCGGGCGGTTCTGCGCCTGCACAAGCGCAGCGGGGCTTTGGGCGGTCTTCTGCTGCTCGGCGGGCGGCGCGTAAGCCGGCCGCGGCGGCATTTTGGGCGTGGGAAGTGAACTTTGCTGCTGAGGGACCGGCTGCTGCCGGATCTCCCCGAGGACCGGCGCGCCGCATTCCGGACAGAACTTGATCGCGCCTTCGAGCTTCGTGCCGCATTGATAACAGAACATTTTATTCCTCCGTTCTTTCAGTCAGGCGTTTTGGCAAAAAGGCCGCCGCGCAAAGTCGGCGCGGCGGTCTTTCCGATTTTAATCCTTGGCAATGCGGATCGCGGCCTTAACGATGTTCGCCTTATCGGTTACGCTGCGCTCCATCGCTTCGGGCAGATCGTCGAAATCGAAAATATCCGTGCAGAGATTCTTGAGATCGACCTTTCCGTTCGCAACGGCGGCGATCGCCATCGGGTAGATATGACGATAACGGAAAACCGTCTTGAAGGTCAGTTCTTTGTCGAGCGACATACCGATCGGCAGCGTCTCTTCGCCGGTCGCGCTGTAGCCGACGAGGACGATCGTCGCGCCCTTTTTCGCGAACTGGATCGCCTGGCGGGTCGTGATCTCGCTGCCGGCGGTTTCGATGATCAGGTCGGCGCCCTTTCCTTCGGTCAGGCGCATGACTTCTTCGACCGTATCGACTTCTTTTCCGTTGATCACGCCGTCCGCGCCGAGCTCAAGCGCTTTCTGAAGGCGTTTTTCGATGATATCGACAACGTAGACCTTGCTGACGCCGCGCGCCTTGAGCGCCATCATGGAGACAAGGCCGATGCAGCCGGAGCCTGTTACCACGCAGATCTGACCGGGATGCGCGTCGCCCTGGTTGGCGGCGTGGAAACCGACTGCAAGCGGTTCCACAAGCGCACCCTCAAGCGCGCTGACGTTGTCGGGAAGTTTAAAGCAGAGGTTGGCGTCGTGGGCGACGTATTCCTGGAAAACGCCGTCGACCGGCGGGGTCGCGAAGAACACGACGTCCGGGCAGAGGTTGTATTTTCCCTGGCGGCACCATTCGCACTTGCCGCAGGTTTTTCCGGGCTCCATGCAGACGCGGTCGCCGACTTTCAGGTTTTCAACGCCTTCGCCGAGCGCCACAACGGTCCCGCTCGCTTCGTGGCCGAGGACGAACGGCGGCTCCACGATGAAATTGCCGATTCTTCCCGCCTCGTAATAATGGACGTCGCTGCCGCAGATGCCGACGTATTCGAGCTTCACGAGCGCTTCGCCCGCTTTCGGCACCGGGATCGGACGATCTTCAAACTCGATTTTCCGAAGCGCGGTCATGACCGCGGTTTTCATTTTGCCTTCCATGAAAAAGCCTCCTTTAAAACGTTCCGCCGCAGGGCGGTTTTTCTTTCTCTTTGATTGTATCATACCACACGATTCATTTTTTGAAAAGGACAAAAATAAAAAGCCGCGCAAAAAAACGCGGCTTTCTCTTTAAGATTACGGATTCTTTTTCGCGTCTTTGCTCTCAACGTAGAAAACGCCAAGCGTGCCCGGGCCGCAGTGGATCGTGACCACGCTGCCGGCGCGCGTTACGTAGACGTTCCGGAAGTGCCCGAGCGAGCGGACCTTCTGCTCGATTTCATCAATGATGCCCTGGTCGAGCCGGCCGGTATGCGAAATAAAGACGGCGTCGGGATCGGCGGTGAGCAGCTGAGGCTTCAAATCCTCGTAATATCTGCGGATGATATCGTTCTGGCGGCCGCGGTAGATTTTTCCAACGGACAGCTTGCCGTCGGCCACTACGATCTTCGGCCGGATCCGCAGGGAACCGAGCACGAACGCCTTCGCGGCGCTGCAGCGGCCGCTGCGCTGAATGTAGATGAAGGTGGAAATTACAGAGCTCGTACGCACGAGCGGGATCCAGCGGCGAATATACGCCGTGATGCGCATCAGACTCTTCTCGCCTTTCTCGATCCGCTCGGCTGCCTTTAAAATCAGAAGACCGATCCCGGTGCAGAGATTGCGCGAATCGATCACGGAAACGTGGGAAGTATAGCCGAGATTTTCCGCCGCCATGCGAAATACGCTGCAGGAAGCGGAAAGCTCCGAGGAAATACCGAAATAGAGGACGTCGTCGCCCGCTTCCATCGCCTCGCGCAGCGCGTCTTCGGCATCGCCGATTGAAAACGCCGCCGTGGTAGGCGTAGTGTTGTTCGCGTCGGACCACTCGTAGATTTCATCGGGCGTAATGTCGCGCCAGTCGGTATAGGTCCGATCTCCCATATTGACGTAAAGCGGAATCATGCGGATATGATAGCGTTCGATCAGCTCCGGACCAAGGTCGTTGGTGCTGTCTGCATAGATTCTGATCATGACGAAACTCCTTAAAAAATATCATTACGGCGGAATACGCGAAAAAAGCGGCCTCGCCATCAAGCCGAGGTCACCGGCATTCACATAAATCCTGACTTATTATAACGCACTTGATACGATATTTCTTTCGAAAAGCGAAAAATGCAAAAAAGCCGCGAAAAAATCGCGGCTTTATAGAGATACGAAAAGCGAGCCTCTCGCTTTTGCCGAAAGGCTCCCTTGCGTTTTTGCACCGCTGCAGCGCCGCGGATTGTCGTTTCAATCCGCAACGTCTACGTCCGGCACAATCAAAACTTCATACTCCGGATAAAGTGCGTTCACTTCCCCGTACAGCGTTTTCAGCGCTTCCTTCCGGTCGGCGTCAAAGCTGACGACCACGTCGAAACGGAGCGTTTTCTTCTCGGTGTCGGCGTAGAAGCCGTGCATCTGAAGCGCCCAGTCGTGCGCCAGGACCGTCTGCTGAACTGCGTTGCGCATCTGCGCCGCTTCGTCGTCGGAGGTGTTGTAGGAATAGACGCCGATGCCGGTCAGAATAACGCCGGTTTTATGATAGACGTCGGTTTGGATCTTTCTTGTGATCCTGTCCACGTCATCCACGCTCAGATGATCCGGCAGCTCGACGTGTACCGAGCCGTAATTCCTGTTCGGGCCGTAGTTGAACAGCGTGACGTCGTAAGCGCCGAGCACCGCGTCTTCCTCGCAGATGATCTCTTTGAGTTCCTTCGTTGCTTCCGCGTCCTCGCGCTTGCCGATAATGTCGTTCAGCGTTTCGATCATCATCTCGATCCCGGCTTTGATGATAAAGCCCGAAATGATCACGCCGACGTACGCTTCCAGCGAAATGCCCCAAATCAGGTAAATGATTGCAGAGGCGAGAACGGAAGAGGAAAGGACCGCGTCGAACAGTGCATCCGAGCCGGATGCTTCGAGCGCGCCGGAATTGACGTTCTTTCCCTGCTTTTTCACGTACATTCCGAGAATCAGCTTCACTGCGATCGCAACGGAAATGATAACGATTGCCGCGGTGTTGTAATCCGCCGCTTCGGGATGAATGATCTTCTTGACCGACTCCACAAGCGACGTAATACCGGCGTAAAGGACGAGCGCGGCGACGATCATGGAGCTGAGGTATTCGATCCGGCCGTATCCGAGCGGATGCTTTTTGTCCGGCTGCTTCGCCCCGAGCTTCGCACCGATGATCGTCACGACGGACGAAAGCGCGTCGGACAGATTGTTGACAGCGTCGAGAATCACGGCGATGGAATTCGATACCAGCCCGACAAACGCCTTAAAACCGACGAGGAACAGGTTGGTCACGATACCGATCACGCTTGTTTTTACAATCGTTTTTTCTCGGTTTCCCACAAGTACGGCGATGTCCTCGCTTTGATGTTTCATATCGTTTGCCTCTTCTATCCGTATTTTATTGAGTCGATTACAGCAATTCTTCAACCGCTTTCCGAACGTCCGCCATATCGACGGTCGGCTCAAAGCGGGCTACGATTTTTCCTTCGCGGTCGACGAGGAATTTGGTGAAGTTCCATCCGATATACGTTTTATCGCCGAACTTCTTGTTGTTCATCTTTGCAAATTTCTCCAGCGCTGTGTTTTTAATTCCCTTTCCGAAGCCCACGAACGGCTTTTCCGACGCAAGGAACGCAAACAGGGGATCGGCGTTCTCTCCGTTGACGTCGATTTTCGCAAACTGATCAAATTCCGTACCGAATTTCAGCGTGCAGAACTCGTGGATCTCGTCGTCGGAGCCGGGCGCCTGACCCGCAAACTGATTCGACGGGAAATCAAGGATCTCAAAGCCCTTGTCCCGCAGATCCTTATACATCGCCTCAAGCGGTTCGTAATGCGGAGTAAAGCCGCACCCGGTCGCCGTGTTGACGATCAGCAGGACCTTTCCCGCGTAATCCGAAAGGCTGACGCTGTTTCCTTTTCTGTCCTTTACCGTAAAATCGTATACAGTTTTCATGTTCGTTAATCCTCCGTTCTGTTTTTTTCTCCGTCAAGGAGTTTATATAAGATCCTGTAGAGCTCGGCCGCTTCTTCCGGCGCCAGATGTATTTCGTTTGCTATACATTCCGGTACGCTGAGTGCCTGATCCTGCAGTTCTTTACCCGTCTTCGTAAGCGTAATCGCAAGGTTACGCTCATCGCCTTTGTCCTTCGTTATCTCGATGTATCCCTTTTCCTGCAGCTTTTTGAGCAGCGGGGTAAGCGTGTTGGATTTCAGGCAGAGGACCTCGCAAAGGAATTTTTCGTTTGCACGTTCCTGTTCCCACAGCACCATCATTACGATGTACTGCGTATACGTGAGATTGAGTTCGTCAAGAAACCGCTTATACTTCCGCGTGATCAAATTCGATGCGGCATAGATCGGGAAACAAAGCTGGTTTTTCAGCCGAAGCGCTTCATATTTGTCGTTCATTCTGTCACCTTCTGTGATAATTATATCGCATGCGATATAATTTGTCAAGAGTTTTTTCTTCTTCCGAACGATATTAAACCAACCCCTCCGGAAAAAGGCGGAAACGGATCCGGGCGCAGGAACCGTCTTTGCAGCCGTGCCGAAGAGATCGTTCTGCTGCGAGGTGATCTTCGCATGACGGTACCTGAAAGCCTTCGGTATCAGAACACTTTGAGGTGTTTCTTTTGCAGTTTCCAATCTCGGCGAACAATTCGCCTGTT
>CACZON010000085.1 GCA_902782805.1 Oscillospiraceae bacterium | reverse complement strand
CGACGGCGCAATCGATCTTGCGGCGGATGGATTCAATTCGTCCCTTCCCTTTGATAAACGGCTTTACCGGCAGGATATCACCGGCAGCATGGCGCACGCGGCGATGCTCGGGGAAACCGGGATCATTTCGAAAGAGGAAGCCGATCTTCTGATCAACGGTCTTTCCGACATTCTGGAAGAGATCGAAAACGGCGCGCTTTCTTTCGATCCCGAGGCGGAGGATATCCATTCTTTCGTCGAGCAGGTCCTGACCGAACGCGTCGGCGATGCCGGGAAAAAACTCCATACCGCCCGCAGCCGCAACGATCAGGTTGCACTCGATCTGCGGCTGTATCTGCGAAGCGAGATCGATCAGATCGAAGCTGCGGTCAAAGCGCTTGCGCAGGCGACCGTAGAGAAGGCGGAAATATACAAAGCCCAGATCATGCCCGGCTATACCCACCTTCAGCGGGCGCAGCCGGTGACCTTCGGGCACCATCTGATGGCCTACGTCATGATGTTCCTGCGCGATCTCGAGCGGCTTTCCGATACGCGCGCGCGGGTTAACGTTTCTCCGATCGGGTGCTGCGCGCTTGCGGGGACGACCTATTCCACCGATCGGGTATTCGAGGCGAAAAAGCTCGGCTTCGAGGCGATCGTCCTCAATTCGATCGACGGCGTTTCGGACCGCGATTTCGTTTTGGAGCTGCTTTCGGATCTCGCGATCCTGATGATGCATCTTTCCCGGTTTTCCGAGGAGATCTGCCTGTTTTCGAGCTTTGAATTCCGCTTTATCGAGCTTTCGGATGCGTTTACGACCGGATCCTCGATCATGCCGCAGAAGAAAAACCCGGATATCGCCGAGCTCGTACGGGGGAAAACCGGCCGCGTCTACGGCGATCTGATGGCGTTGCTGACCACGATGAAGGGGCTCCCGCTTGCCTACAACAAGGATATGCAGGAGGACAAGGAAGCGGTTTTCGACGCCTGCGATACGGTAAAAAAATGTCTCGAAGTTTTTTGCGGGATGATTTCAACGATGAAAGCACTCGGCGAAAACATGCGCGCTGCCGCCGCCGGCGGATTCATCAATGCGACCGACCTCGCCGATTATCTTGTCGGCAAGAGCCTCCCGTTCCGGAGCGCGTATCAGCTTTCGGGAGCGATCGTCGCCTACGCGCAGAAACAGGGAAAAACGCTGGAAACGATGACGCTGGAAGAATATCGATCCTTCTCACCGCTGTTCGACGAAGGAGTTTACGACGCCGTGGATCTTGACAACTGTGTTGCCCGGCGCACCAGTGCCGGCGGAACGAGCGTCGGCTCCGTGGAACAGCAGATCGCATACGCAAGGGAGGTTTTATAAACATGAAAACAGTATTTATCGACGGCGCCGCGGGAACGACGGGCCTTCGGATCTATGACCGCCTCAGGGAGAGAGACGATCTCGACCTGATCTTTCTCCCGGACGATGCACGCAAAGATACGAACCGACGCAAGGAGGCGCTCAACGCCGCCGATATCGCGTTCCTTTGCCTTCCCGACGCCGCCGCTTTTGACGCGGCCGAAATGGTGGAAAACCCGGAGACGGTGATCATCGATACCTCAACGGCGCACCGGACCGCGCCGGGCTGGGTCTACGGTTTTCCCGAGATCGGCGGACGCCGCGAGCTGATTGCGAACGCAAAGCGGATCGCCAATCCCGGATGCCACGCGTCGGGCTTTATCGCCCTCGTCGCGCCCCTGATTGAAGCCGGCGCGCTTGAGAGTGACGTAAAGCTTTCCTCTTTTTCCCTGACCGGTTATTCCGGCGGCGGAAAATCGATGATCGCACAGTACGAAAGCGAAGGAAGAGATCCGCTGTTCGATGCGCCCCGTCTTTACGGCCTGACGCAGAGCCACAAGCATCTTCCGGAGATGGCAGCGGTCTGCGGATTGAAATATTCGCCCGTCTTTTGCCCGATCGTCGCGCCGTATTACGCTGGAATGGAAGTGATCGTCCCGCTTTTCCGGGATCAGATCCCCTGCGATATCAGAGGCCTTTCAAGAATCTATACGCAATATTACGGCCGCGGCGGCAAGCTCGTGTCCTTCCGGGAAAACAACGATGAATCGGGATTCCTTTCCGCCGGCGGATTCACCGGGCGCGACGATATGGAGATCTCCGTTTTCGGAAACACGGAGCGCATCACGCTGATCGCCCGGTTCGACAATCTCGGCAAAGGCGCGTCCGGCGCCGCGATCCAGAATATGAACCTCGTGCTCGGCGTTGAGGAAACCACGGGGCTGATTCTCGGAGAATAGGGGAAACCGGTTATGGAACATCTGAAATTGAGCGTGATGACGATCGAGGATTATCCCGAGGTCAGCGCGCTTTGGAATACGATCCGCGGATTTGCAATCCGCAGCGTCGACGATTCCTGCGAAGGCGTCCGGCGCTTTCTTCTGCGCAATCCATCCACCTCGGTTGTCGCCCGCATAGGCGGCGAAGTCGTCGGCGCGGTCCTCTGCGGGCACGACGGCAGAAGAGGCTGCTTTTATCATGTCTGTGTCCGGGAGCAGTTCCGCAGGAAAGGCATCGGCAAGGCGATGGTCCTCTTTTGCGTCGACGCGCTGCGAAAGGAGAGCATCAGCAAGATCTCGCTGATCGCCTTTACCAGCAACGACGCCGGAAACGCGTTCTGGAAAGAGATCGGCTGGCAGCAGCGCAGCGATCTGAACACATACGATTTCGTACTGAACGAGGAAAATAAAGTGCACTTTAATCCATGAGGAAAGGAAGACACCGATGATAAAAATCATTCCCGGCGGCGTAACCGCGCCGATCGGCTTCGAAGCCGCCGGCATCGAAGCGGGCATCAAATATGAAAACCGCAAGGATATGGCGATCCTTTATTCGCAGAAACCCTGCGTTGCGGCAGGAACGTTTACCAGCAACGTCGTCAAGGCGGCTCCGGTAAAGTGGGATCAGAAACTTCTGGAAGAGAGCCCCTTCGTTCAGGCGGTGATCGTCAACACCGGAATCGCCAACGCGGCAACCGGCAAGGACGGCTTCGCATGCTGCGCCGAAACCGCGAAGGAAGCCGCAAAGCTGCTCTCTCTGCCCGAGAGCGCGGTGCTGATCGGCTCGACCGGCGTAATCGGCCCGCTTCTGCCGATGGACCGGATCAAAGCGGGGGTCGCGAAGCTGGTAACGGCGAAGGAGCATTCTGAAAAAGCAGGATCCGACGCCGCGGCGGCGATCATGACAACGGATACGCATCCCAAGGAATTCGCCGTTTCGCTGGAGATCGGCGGCAAAACGGTTACGATCGGCGCGATGTCGAAGGGCTCGGGCATGATCCATCCGAATATGTGTACGATGCTCAGCTTCGTCGCGACGGACGCCGTGATCTCAAAGGAAACACTGGCGGCGATCGTCAGGGAAGACGTTCAGGATACCTACAATATGATCTCGGTCGACGGAGACACCTCGACCAACGATACGTTTGTCGTCCTGGCGAATTCAATGGCGGAGAACCCGGAGATCCTCCCGGGAACGCCGGAATGCGCCGCGTTTGCGCAGGCGCTGCACGTCGTAAACGAGCATCAGGCCAAAGCGCTCGCCGGAGACGGCGAGGGAGCAACGGCGCTCGTTGAATGTGTCGTTGAGAACGCCGATACGAAAGAAAACGCCCGGCTGCTCGCGCGCGCCGTTATTTCCTCGAGTCTGACGAAGGCCGCGATCTTCGGCCACGACGCCAACTGGGGCCGGATCCTCTGCGCGCTCGGTTATTCCGGCGCTCCGTTCGATCCCGAAAAAGTGGAGCTCTACTTCGAGGGAGCGGGGAAGAAGCTCCTGCTTTACAAAGACGGCCTCGGCGCCGATTACAGCGAGGAGGAAGCCTCCGCGCTGCTTTCGCAAAAAGAGGTCCGCATCATCGCCGATATGAAGGCGGGAGCGCAGAGCGCGGCGGCCTGGGGATGCGATTTAACGTACGATTATGTCAAAATCAACGGCGACTATCGCTCGTAACAGAAGGAGGCAGTCTGATGCAAACGGAATTTTCAAATGCGGAGCGCGCGGAGATCCTGACCCAGGCGCTTCCCTATATCAAGCGCTACGTCGGGAAAATCGTCGTTGTCAAATACGGCGGCAACGCTATGGTCAATGAAGCGCTCAAGGAGCAGGTGATGGGCGACATCGTCCTGCTGCAGCTGATCGGCGTGAAAATCGTTCTCGTCCACGGCGGCGGGCCCGAGATCAGCGAGCTGATGGAAAAGCTCGGGAAAAAGCCGGAATTCGTCGACGGGCTGCGCGTGACCGATAAAGAGACGGTCGATATCGTCCAGATGGTCCTCTCCGGCAAGGTCAACAAGACACTGGTCAATCTTTTGGAAGCGCGCGGCGGCCACGCGATCGGGCTCTCCGGAATGGACGGAAGCATGATCACGGCGAAGATCCGCGATCCGCGCCTCGGATACGTCGGAAAGGTGACGGATGTGAACATCAAACCGGTGACCGATCTCCTCGAAAAAGGATATATCCCGGTCATCTCGACCGTCGGCAGCGACCACGACGGAAACGCCTACAATATCAACGGCGATACCGCCGCCGCCTTTATCGCGGGCGCGCTCGGCGCAGAGCGTCTGATCATGATGACGGATATCGACGGGATCCTGCGCGACCGGAACGATCCGGCCTCGCTGATTTCCGAGCTGACCGTTGAGGAGGTTGCGGAGCTGACGAAAAGCGGCGTGATTTCGGGCGGGATGATCCCAAAGGTGGAATGCTGCCTCGAGGCGCTGCAGGAAGGGGTAAAAAACGTTGTAATTCTCGACGGACGCGTGCCGCACTCTATTTTGATGGAGCTTCTGACCAACGAAGGTGCCGGCACCTGGATCCACGCAAAGGAGGATGCATAAATGAACTTGAAAGAACGCGATCAGGCGTATATTGCGCATACCTATCAGCGTTTTCCGGTGGAAATCGTCTCCGGAAAAGGCTCACTCGTTTTCGATGAAAACGGGAAACGCTATATCGATCTCGGCTCCGGGATCGCCGTAACGTCGTTCGGAATTGCGGACGACGTCTGGGTCAAGGCGGTTACGGATCAGCTTTCGAAGCTGCAGCACGCTTCGAATCTCTATTATACCGAGCCCTGCATCGATCTTGCAGAGCTGCTCTGCAAAAAAACCGGGATGAAAAAAGTATTCTTCTCGAATTCCGGCGCGGAGGCCAACGAATGTGCGATCAAGATCGCGCGCGAATACGCCTGCCGGAACCTCGGGGAGGATTATTACAAGATCGTAACGCTTTCGGGAAGCTTCCACGGCCGTACGATCACAACGCTTTCCGCAACGGGCCAGGAACATTATCACGAAAAGTTCCGCCCGATGACGCCTGGTTTCCTTCATGTGGAGCCGGGCGATACGCAGGGTCTCGCTTCTCTCTTTGAAACCGAAAAGATCGCCGCGGTCCTGATCGAATGCATCCAGGGCGAGGGCGGCGTGATCGAGCTCGATCCCGCTTTTGCGAAGGCTGTGCAGGAGATCGCCCACAGCCACGGTGCGCTTCTGATGGTCGACGAAGTACAGACCGGAAACGGACGGACCGGAACGCTCTACGCTTACGAAGGCTACGGCCTCTCGCCGGACGTCGTCTCCACGGCGAAAGGCCTCGCGGGTGGACTGCCGCTCGGCGCTACGATGATGAACGAAGCGACCGAAAACGTTCTCGGCTACGGGGATCACGGCTCGACCTTCGGCGGCAATCCGATTGCCGCGGCCGGCGCGGTGAGCATTCTGCGCCGCCTCGATGAAGACTTCCTTGCGCAGGTGCGAAAGAAGGGCGCATGGCTCAAAGAGACGTTCCTCGGCGCGAAAGGGATCGAAGCGGTTTCCGGACGCGGACTGATGATCGGCCTGAAAACCGAAAAGCCGGCTTCAGAGGTCGTTTCGCAGTGTATGGAGAAAGGCGTTCTCTGTCTGACTGCGAAGGAGAAAGTCCGGCTGTTGCCGGCGCTGAATATTCCGGAAGAACTGCTCGCAGAAGCTGCCGAAATCATCAAAGAAGCGGCTGCCGGATAAGGAGGAAACATGGAACTTCATCAAAGAAATTTCCTGACGCTGCTTGATTTTTCGCCGGAGGAAATCACGGGATTACTGGATCTTGCGGCTGAGCTGAAAGAAAAGAAAAAGAACGGCGTCCCGCACGCGTACCACGCGGGGAAAAACGTCGCTCTGATTTTTGAAAAAACGAGTACCCGGACCCGCTGCGCGTTTGAAGTTGCCGCGGCGGATTTAGGAATGCATCCGGTCTATCTCGATCCCTCCGGATCGCAGATCGGAAAAAAAGAGAGCATCGCCGATACCGCCCGCGTTCTCGGGCGCATGTTCGACGGAATCGAATACCGCGGCTACGGGCAGGAGATCGTTGAGGAGCTCGCGAAGTACGCCGGCGTTCCGGTCTGGAACGGCCTGACCAACGAATATCATCCGACGCAGGTCCTCGCCGATCTGATGACAATCCGGGAACATTTCGGCTCGCTCAAAGGCAGAAAGCTCGTCTTTATGGGCGACGCCCGCTACAATATGGCGAATTCGCTGATGATCGGCTGCGCGAAAATGGGGATGCGTTTTACCGCCTGCGCGCCGGCGGCGTATTTCCCGAACGCGGCGCTGATCGCGGTCTGCGAAGAGATCGCAAAGGAAACCGGCGCGAGTCTTTCCTTTGAGGAAGATCCGAAAAAAGCAGCTGCAAAAGCCGATGTGATCTATACGGACGTCTGGGTTTCGATGGGAGAACCTGACAGAGTATGGGAAGAGCGCATCGGCGCGCTCCTGCCCTACAGGGTTACGGCGGATATTATGAAACAGGCGGGCGAACAGTGCCGCTTTATG
>CACZON010000084.1 GCA_902782805.1 Oscillospiraceae bacterium | reverse complement strand
AGCCTATAATAACAAATGCTGTTTACTTAAGACAGCAGGTGCATCCGCATAAACGGGGATTTTCCCCGGCCTGCCGAGGTTGACGCGTACAAAACTGAACAAAGTTTTCGTATGCCTTTTCCTTTGCAAAATTGCGGAAAAGGTTTTTTTATTGTTTTTTTGGAGGTGAAATCTTTGCCAAGCGAGAAAATTCTGGAACAGAAGAAGCAGATCGTCAAAGAGCTTGCGGACAAGATCGGCGCTGCGAAAACCGGCGTAATCGTTGATTACAAGGGCATTACCGTAGAAGCGGATACGAAGCTCCGCAGATCTCTTCGTGAAGCCGGCGTAGAGTATAAGGTTGTCAAGAACACTTATCTGCGTTTTGCTTTAAACGAAAACGGTCTGAACGAACTCGATCCCATCCTGGAGGGAACGACGGCCGTCGCTTTCTGGAACTCGGATGATTTTGAGGGCGCGAAGCTGCTTTCCAAGCAGGCGGAAACCCAGAAGGGATTCGAGATCAAGGGCGGTTTCATGGACGGTAAAGCGGTCGACGTTGAAACGGTCAACGGACTCGCAAAACTCCCCGCAAGAGAAGTCCTCATCGCAATGGTGCTCGGAAGCCTCAACGCTCCGGTTGCAGCCTTTGCACGCGTACTCAACGCGATCGTAGAAAAAGAAAGTGCGTAAGACACGAAAAAAAGAATTTAATGGAGGTATTTTACCATGGCATCTGAGAAAGTTCTCAAATTAATCGAAGACGTAAAAGCTCTGACCGTTCTTGAAATGGCAGAAGTCGTTAAAGCTCTTGAAGAAGAATTCGGCGTTTCCGCCGCTGCTCCCGTAGCCGCTGCCGTTCCCGGCGCCGCTGCCGCTCCCGCTGAGGAAGAGAAGACTTCCTTCGACGTCGTTCTTACGTCTGCCGGCCAGAACAAGATCGCCGTTATCAAGGTCGTCCGTGAAATCACCGGCCTCGGCCTCAAAGAGGCGAAAGCCGTTGTTGACGAAGCTCCGAAGGCGATCAAGGAAGGCGTTTCCGCTGACGAAGCCGACCAGATCAAAGCGAAGCTCACCGAAGCCGGCGCTGAAGTCGAAGTTAAATAAGAGTTCAGATCGGCTGTGTCGCCTGAATTCGTTTTGGGCGGAACCGGGGCATTTTTCCCCCCGGCTGATCACGCAATCCGGAAGCTCTCCGTTTATTCGGGGAGCTTCTTTTTTTGTCATTGCGAGGCTTCGCAGGAAGCCGTGGCAATCCGTACTTTCACTTTCGCGTAATCGGCTGTGTGGATAGGAAGAACTATTTCGCTCGCGTTCAAAGCACTCTGCTCGCCGTAAAAGATGAGATCCTTCGACAAGCTCAGTATGACAGGACGGGAAACGGCAGGTTTACGAAGGGAAGAAAGATTTCTCTTAACCTCAAGGCTCTTGAGAAGAATCGCCTTCCTCTGACGAGGAAGGTGGCAAAACCGAAGGTTTTGACGGAAGGAGAGATACGAAAAGCTTCGAGTGATTCGTCGGAATTCGTTTTGTATCTCTCCCTCAGTCTGCTTCGCAGACAGCTCCCTCATCAGAGGGAGCCGAGATATACTCCAGCTCGGTCGGCGCTTCTGCCTTCGGCAGAGGTCTCCCCCCGGAGACCCGCGGTCTCAAAGGGGAAGGCTTTGGCTGCATGCTCCCCAAGGGCAGAACGCAGGCGGCGGAGCACAGCAGCACCATGCCGGGCAAAGAAGCCCGCTCCTATCCCAAAAGAACCCTGCGAAGTAAAGAAGTACGGTTTTTTGGACAGAGGAACCATTATGATGGGAACAGAAACAAAAAGGGAGGACGCAGAAATGTTCCGAATCATCAAATCCGAGCTCAACCGCTTTTTCAAATTCGATCTGATCGGAGGGATCTTCACCGGAGAATTTTTCAAAGATCTTCCCGCAGGGGAAGACGATGAAGACGACGAAACGCTCTTTTTCTTCAAAAAAGAGCCGCAGCCGGACCGAAAACACCTGAGCAGGCGCAGCTGCCGCTGAAAAAGCGGCGCCGCGCTCTTTTTTTCTCGCGGAATTCTCTATGAATTTGCGAAAAAGTATGCTAAAATGAAGGGTAAGGCGAAATCTTTTCATTTCTCATACGGATTGGCAGGTAACTCATGAAACAGGAAAACATTCGCAACTTCAGCATCATCGCCCATATCGACCACGGCAAAAGCACGCTCGCCGACCGGATCCTGGAGGAGACGCAGTCGGTCGATCTGCGGACGATGGAGGATCAGCTGCTCGATAATATGGATCTCGAGCGCGAGCGCGGGATCACGATCAAGGCCCGCGCCGTGACCTTGAACTACCGGGCGGACAACGGCGAAATCTATCAGTTCAATCTGATCGACACCCCCGGCCACGTCGATTTCAACTACGAGGTCTCCCGCTCGCTTTCCGCCTGCGAGGGCGCGGTGCTGATCGTCGACGCCTCCCAGGGGATCGAAGCCCAAACGCTCGCGAACGCCTACCTCGCGGTCGACGCGGGGCTTGAGATCCTGCCCGTTATCAATAAAATCGACCTTCCCTCCGCCAATCCGGACCTCGTCGCCAACGAAATCGAGGAGATCATCGGGATCCCCGCGCTCGACGCGCCGCGGATCTCCGCAAAACGCGGGATCAACATCCACGAGGTCATGGAGCGGATCGTCTCTGATATTCCCGCGCCGAAGGGAGACGGCGAAAAGCCCTTCAAGGCGCTGATTTTCGATTCCTACTACGACGCCTACAAGGGCGTCATCGTCTACGTCCGCGTAAAAGAAGGCTCGCTCAAAGTCGGCGACACGATCCGGATGATGGGCGTCGGGAGCGAATTCTCCGTTGTGGAATGCGGCTATCTGCGCGCCGTCGGATTCGAACCGTCCGACAGCCTCACCGCGGGCGAGGTCGGCTATATCGCCGCTTCGATCAAGGACGTCCGCGAAGCGATGGTCGGCGATACCGTGACGCTCGCTTCCCGCCCGGCGGAAGAGCCGCTGCCCGGCTTCCGCCCGGCGCAGCCGATGGTTTTCTCCGGCATTTATCCCGCCGACGGCGCCCACTACACCGACCTGCGCGAGGCGCTCGAGAAGCTCCGCCTCAACGACGCAGCGCTCTCCTTCGAACCGGAAACCTCCGTTGCGCTCGGGTTCGGCTTCCGCTGCGGTTTTCTGGGACTTCTCCATATGGAGGTCATCCAGGAGCGCCTCGAGCGCGAATACAATCTCGATCTGATCACAACGGCGCCGAGCGTCGTCTATCATATCACGAAAACGAACGGCGAGAAGCTTTCCGTTTCGAACCCGACGAATTACCCCGATCCGTCGCTGATCGCCGTTGCCGAAGAGCCGGTGACGGACGCCCATATCTATTCGCCGAGCGAATACGTCGGCAACATCATGGAGCTCTGCCAGGAGCGCCGCGGCGTATTCAAGGGGATGAGCTATCTGGACACGAACCGCGTGGATATCCATTACGAGCTTCCGCTCAACGAGATCATCTACGACTTTTTCGATACGCTCAAATCGCGGACGAAGGGCTACGCCTCCTTCGACTACGAGCTCTCCGGTTACGCGAAATCGAACCTCGTCAAGCTCGACATCATGCTCAACGGCGAGGTCATCGACGCGCTCT
>CACZON010000083.1 GCA_902782805.1 Oscillospiraceae bacterium | reverse complement strand
GAAACAGAAGTGAACGCGAGCGCGAACACAAAGATCATACAAACGGTTTTTTTCAGCATGGTTTCCTCCTTTGACATACCGGGGAAAACGCCCCGGTCGGTGGGATTACTGCATACTATTTTAAGTTAGATCCATTATAACGTAAAAAACGGCAAAAATCAATAACGATTCCGCCGTTTTTGTGAATATTTTTTCAAAAATATGAATAAAGCGCGCTCCGTCACAGCTTCAGCACCGCGACCGCCTCGCCGCCGCACATTTCCGCCCTTTTTCGTTTTTTCCATTAAACCGCGGTATCGCGAATCTGCCAACAAGGATAGATCCTTCCGTAACAACTTGACACGGTCCGACTTTTGTGCTAAAATGCATTAAACAGATCATTGCCGATTTGACATTTTTACGGAGGTTCTGATGAAAAAAACAATTATTCTTTTGCTGGCGCTGACGCTGCTCGCGTCTTTGGCGATTTTAAGCGGATGCAGCGGCGAACCGCAGCCCGTCCCGGCGGAATCCGACGTCACCGAGCCGGGAAGCGAGAGCGCTCCCGAATCGCGCGCCCCTGCCGAGATATCCGATGAAGCGATGACCCGCTTCCTCGAAAAACTCGAAGCCGGCAATTACGTGATCGACTACCCGGAATACGTCAAAGTCAACGTCTGTTCCGACGATCTTGTCTATTATCTCTACACATACGTTATCCGCCACGACAACGTCGACTACAACGGGGTCGCCGTTTTGACCGTCAACGGAAACGAAACGTTCTCGGGCCTTCTGGCGGAAGACAGCCTGCAAAGCATCGCTTTTGTCAACGAAGGCAAAGCGGTGGACATCATCAGCGAAGGGGATCCTCAGCTGCAGTATAAACTCTGTCTGCCGAATTCCTGGAGCAAAGCGTCGCAAGGGAACATCTGGGATCTTTTCTACAACGATACCGAAAATCCGTTGAGATTCGTTTCCACCGACGCTGTGGTTAAGAATACCGTCCGCGATCTGGCGGGTATCAGCAATATCGTTTTCGAGAGGATGGAAGAAGTCACCCTGGAACTCGATAAGGAAGACCCGACCGAAGCGCATCTTAAAGCCTCGTTCAGAGAAGGATACCCCCCTGCGCCGGAAGTCGATATCGCGATCACCTTCGGAACAGCCGTATCGGACGCCCGCGTCGACGCCTGGATGAACGATCCCGACCGCGAGTATCCGGAACCCCGGACGGACTGGGGCGTCGACGAACTCAATCTCAACGCGGTGTTCCTGCCCGAGTACGGCGTCACGGCCGTTCCGTTCCCGGATTTCGCGACATACGCTTTCACCGTCGATATCAGCGGGATACTCGCCTATGACGAGATCTATTTCCGCGACTCCCGCGCAACAGAGCAGGGCATGCGGGATTACATAGATAAACTACTGAGCCTCGGCTTTTCCGCCGTCACGGACGAAGACGGGATAACCTGGTACCGTCTGCTTCTGCGTGAAGAATACGGGTGCTATTCCTCCATTTGTCTGGAATATGACAACGGCATAAGTATGCTGGCGACCAAGTATTACGATTTTCCTTCCTACACGGGACTTGAGGATACCAACCGGGTGCTTGCCGGTCACGGATACCCGGAACTGAAGTCCGATCCCGCAGTTTCCGGTTTCCTTTCTTATGATTCCGCAAATGAGATGGAAGAATCGTGGCTGTATTTCTTCGACTACGATCTGTCGCTGTACGTCACGCTTCGCTATTCCGACCGGGCGGCGATCGACGCCTATCTGGAATCATACGTTCAGTCGCTCGGAGACGGATATGAACTCGCCTACAACGAAGGAGACGAGGAATACGGCGAGGTCCTTCCCGAACTTGCGGCGGAAGAGGACGCCGCCCGCTTCAGCCGCCTGAAATCGACCGTCAGCGAAGGCAACTACTACAAATGCCAGACCGAAAGCGGCCTGAAAACGTTCCGGTATCATTTTGAAGACGACGGAGAGACCGTCACTCTGCTGTTCAAGTCGGAAAATTATCTGCCTGCCGAAACGGTCCGCGGCGCGCTCGCGGAAGCGGGATTCCCCGAGATCGCATTGGATCATTGTAACTCCGGCAGAGACCAGAGAAAATTCCAGAAAACCATGTACGGCCGCGATCTGCCGCTCGAGCTTTCTCTGTCCTTCAAGTTTGAAACCGCCGCGGAAGCGGAAGCGTTTCTCGAACAGTACATTTCCGCCCTGCAGGACGCCTCCTTCGACGTCACCCCGCCCGCTTCCGTGGAAATCGGCAAATCGAGAGCCTATTCCAAAGAAGAAGGTTCCGTGATCCTGATCTTCGCGTTCGATTATACGGAAGGCTCAACGGAGATCCCGATCGAGTTCCGCGTCGCCGCTCCCGCGGAAGACTGATCCCCGTTTATATCGGTAATATCGCTTAAAGCCAAATAAACCGTCCCGAGGCAAGGAGCAAGCCCGATAAGGAAGTATTTCACAACGCAAAAACGTGGTGAGTAAGTGCGCAATCAAGAAAAGCAGGCTGAAATCATAATCAG
>CACZON010000082.1 GCA_902782805.1 Oscillospiraceae bacterium | reverse complement strand
CTCCTGCATCAGGAGCTCGTCGATCTGCAGGCGGCCCGCCGTATCGATAATGACGTAGTCGTTGCCGTAATCACGCGCGTGGCGGACAGCCTCGCGGGCGATCTTAACCGGTTTTTCCGTTCCCATTTCGAACACGGGAACCTCGGCCTGTTCGCCGACGATCTGGAGCTGCCGGATCGCCGCCGGGCGGTAGATATCGCAGGCGACGAGCAGGGGACGGTGCCCCTGGGCCTTGAGCATCTTGCCGAGCTTTGCGCAGTGGGTCGTTTTACCGGCGCCCTGAAGGCCGCACATCATGATCACGGCCGGCCCGCGCGAGGGAGAATTGAGACGCGCCTGCTCCCCGCCCATCAGCGCGGTGAGCTCTTCGTTAACGATCTTTATGACCATCTGCGCGGGGGTCAGGCTCTGCATGACCTGCTCGCCCACGGCGCGCTCGGTTACGGTTTTTGTAAAATCGCGGGCGACCTTGTAGTTGACGTCCGCTTCGAGCAGCGCGAGGCGGACCTCACGCATCGCATCCTTAACGTCGGATTCGGAAAGCTTTCCTTTGGAGCGCAGCCGGCGGAATGCGCCGCTGAGTTTCTCCGAAAGACCTTCAAACGCCATTTCGCCCCTCCTCTTTTATTCGTTGAGATTCTGCGCGGTTTCGATAATCGCTTTTACCTGCTGATCGATCTCGAACGCGAAGACCATTTTGCTGTTGTAATCGGCGATCTTCGCGGCCGCTTCACAGATCTTTTCAAGTCCGTCCTGGATCTCGTTGTAGCGCTGTACCATATGGAGATGATCTTCCATCTCGAACAGCTGCGTTTCCGCGCGCTTGATCGAATCGCGCACGCCCTGGCGGGTGATGCCGAGGTTGTCTGCGATCTCGGAGAGCGAAAGATCGTCGTTATAGTAATAATCGATCATTTCCTTCTGCTTTTCCGTAAGCATTTCGCCGTAGAAATCCAAAAGGACCGAAATTTCCAGGTTTTTGGCCATGATCGACACCTCTCTTCCATGCATGTAAAGCTATTTTCTTTACACCTGATGAATTATACAATAAAACCCGGAGAATGTCAAGCACTTTCCGGGTTTTATTTTCAGGATTATTTTTTGAGCTCAAAGTTCTGAAGGAATTCTTCCAGGTCCTCTTTCGTCCGGATCTCGTCGCGATGCGCTTCCACCGCGGCGCGGACGTCCTCCGGCAGCGAGAAAAAATCGCGTTCTCCCGCAATAAACCAGGGCGCCGCGTACGCAGCGTATCCGAAGAGAGAATTATTCCACAGGTCCAAAAAATCACCCCTGCGTTTATTCTCTCTCGGCGCGCGGAAAATATGACCCGATCAGGCGGTAAAATCAGGGCTGAAGAATTTATCGTGGAGAACACGGACCGCAAGATCCGCCAGCTCCTGATCGATCAGAACGGAAATTTTGATTTCGCTCGTTGAAATCATGCGGATATTGATGTTGGCGTTGTAGAGCGCCTCGAATACCTGGGCGGCGATGTTCGGATGGGATTCCATTCCGGCGCCGACGACCGAAACCTTCGCGACGTTTTCATCGTAGATAATGCTCGAAGCGCCGAGCGTTTCGATATAATCGCCGAGCAGCTCGGAAGTCGCCGCGCGGTTGTTGCTCGCAACGGTAAAGCTGATATCCTTCGTTCCGTTGCGGCCGATCGACTGCAGAATGATATCGACGTTGATATCGTTCGCGCCGAGCTTTGAAAAAATACGGAACGCGAGACCGGGCCGATCCGGAACGCCGATGATTGAAAACTGAGCTACGTTCGTATCCTTCGCAATTCCGCTGACGTTAAGTTTTTCCATTTCGTTTACCTCCCTGACGATCGTACCGGGTTTTCTTGTAAGGCTCGAGAGCACCTCGAGCTCGACGTTGTACTTTTTCGCCATCTCGACCGAGCGGTTGTTGAGCACCTGCGCGCCGAGTGAAGCGAGCTCGAGCATCTCGTCGTAGGAAATGACGTCGAGCTTTCTGGCCGTGGGCACCTTGCGCGGATCGGCGGTGAAAACGCCTTCCACGTCGGTAAAGATCTGGCAGCGGTCGGCGTGCATGACCGCCGCGATCGCGACTGCGCTCGTATCTGAGCCGCCGCGCCCGAGCGTTGTCATATCGCGGTATTTATTGATCCCCTGAAAACCGGTTACGATCACAATGTTGCGCTTGTCGAGTTCCTTGTAGATGCGGTCCGGAACGAGATTATTGATCCGCGCCGAGCCGTAGGCGGAGCTTGTCTGGAAGCCGGCCTGCCAGCCGAGCAGCGAGACGACCGGGAAGCCGAGCTTTTCGATCGCCATTGCGAGCAGCGAAGCGGAAATCTGCTCGCCGCTGGTCAGAAGCATATCCATCTCGCGCTTCGAGGCCTTCGGATTGATCTCCTTCGCCTTTTCGATCAAATCGTCCGTCGTATCGCCCTGGGCGGAAACGACGACAACGACGTTGTTGCCTTCCTGATAGGTTTTCGTTATAATATCCGCAACGTTAAATACCCGTTCGGCGTTCGCTACGGACGAGCCGCCGAATTTCTGTACGATGAGACCCATTGAGGTTCCCCTCCCGTTTTGATTCAATCAGGACGAACGTCCTTTCGTTAAATTTCCGATTCTACGCGGATCATCGTATCGACCAGAACGCCGCAGCGCGCGATCTTGCGGATGATTTCCCGCTCGGGCATCTGCTCTTCGGTAACGAAGGCGAATTCCGACCAGGCCGCGTTTTTGCGCGTCAGGACGCGGATGTTGCCGAATTCGGCGCGCACGGTATCGATATCTTCCTTTTCGCGGATCGAGATCCGGAAATACATCTGGGTCAGCTCGTCGAGGTAGTTCGTAACGGCCGGCTCCTCGGAATCCTCCCAGTAAATCTCCCGGCGGCTGCCGCGGTGGACCGCGCAGTCGATCACGTCGGCGATCACGGCGCTCGCAGTCGGATATTTTCCGGCGCCTCGGCCGTAAAGGACGATATCTCCGACCAGGTCTCCGCGTACCAGGACGGCGTTATTGACGCCGTTGACGCTTGAAAGCAGGCTTCCGCGGCGGACGATCATCGGGCAGACGATCATCGCGAGTTTTCCTTCCGGATTGATTTTCGATTTGCCGATCAGCTTGATCACGCGGCTGTCCCAGCTCGCGGCATACTGAACGTCGATCAGGTTGATATCGCGGATGCCTTCGATATGAATATCCTTCGGGTAAACGTGTTTCCCGTAGGCCAGCGAAGCGAGGATACAGATTTTCCGGCAGGTATCGAGGCCGTCGATATCCGCGCTGGGATCTTTTTCGGCATAGCCGAGCTTCTGCGCGAGCGCGAGCGCGTCGTCGAACTGCGCGCCGTCGTCGATCATCCGCTCGAGAATGAAGTTGGTCGTTCCGTTGAGGATTCCGGAAACCTCGGAAAAGCTGTTGGCTTCGAGACACTGATGGATCGGACGGATCACCGGGATCGCGCCGCCGACACTTGCTTCGAACAGGAAGTTGCGGCCCATTTCCTTTGCGATCTTCAGAAGCTGGGCGCCCTTCTGGGCAACGAGCTCCTTATTGGAGGTGACGTAGTCCTTGTTCGCGCGCAGCGAACGGCTCGCGAATTCGAACGCGGGAGAAAGCCCGCCCATCGTCTCGACGACCAGCGAAACCTCCGGATCCTGCTCGATGATCGAAAAATCGTGGATCACGGGGATCGCAAGCCCGGGGAACTCGAGCAGATCCAGAACGTACTTGACCTCAAGATCGACGCCGGTCTTAACTTTCAGCTCTTCACGTTTTTGCAGCAGCGTTTCCGCAACCCCGCTGCCGACGACGCCGTGACCGATAATTGCAATCTTCATATTGGGAGACTTCCTTTCGCTTTATTGATCCGAAACACTCGATACGCTGCGGACGCCGTTGACAGTTCCGAGCTTCAACAGAAGCTCCTGCACCGGACGCGGCATCGCATCCACCCGCGCGGAAACCGAAACCATCGCGAAACCGTCCGCGGGAATGTTCTGGTTGATGGTCAGAATATTCGCGCCGAAATCGTAGAAAACCGACACAAACGCCATCAGCACGCCGGGATTGTCCGACAGGACCGCCTGAACGGTCAGGATCGAATTCTCCGCAGGCCGGTAAGGAATAACGGAATCCTTATACTTATAATATGCGCCGCGCGAGATCCCGACCATCCGAAGCGCTTCGGAGGTGTTTTTTGCTTTCCGCTCCGAAATCAGGGACTTCGCTTTAAGCACTTTTTGAAAGATCTCCGGGAGAACGTCCGCTTCGACCAGCAAATAATTCTTCGACATTGTATACCGCCCGAATACTATTGTTTAGAGTACATGAACAATTCTATCGTTTTTCCCCGAAAAAGTCAAGACGAAGTTTTCAGTTTTTTACCGTTTTTGAAAGATCTGCTATTTTTACATTTTGAGATTCTTTTTTCGTATTTTTTTGTGAATTCTGCTTTTCTAACGAAAAAAGATGTGCTATAATGAGATATATCATTTTATAGAATCAAAGGAAAGCGGTTTCGAATCCGATGTTTCTGCCGGCTTTGCGGCATCTTTCCTTGAAGGAGCGTTTTTTCAATGGACATTCTGACTTTCTCGGAAAAGCTGAAAACCAACATTAAGACCGTGATCAAGGGAAAGGACGAGATCATCGACAAGGTGATCCTCTGTCTGCTTTCTTCGGGCCATATCCTCCTCGAGGACGTTCCCGGAACGGGAAAAACGACGCTGATCAAAGCGCTTTCGAAATCGATGGCGATGAATTTCTCGCGCGTCCAGTTTACCCCCGACCTTCTCCCCTCCGACCTTACGGGAATTCATTATTACGATCAGAAGGAGCAGAAGTTCATCTTCCGCGCCGGTCCGGTCTTTACGGATATTCTCCTCGCCGACGAAATCAACCGCGCAACGCCGAGAACGCAGTCGAGCCTGCTCGAGTGCATGGAGGAAAAGCAGGTTTCCGTCGACGGCGAAACGATGCCGCTTTCTTCCTACTTCTTCGTGGCGGCAACGCAGAATCCGATTGAGATTCAAGGTACCTTCCCGCTGCCGGAAGCACAGCTCGACCGCTTCTTCATGCGTCTTTCGATGGGATATCCGGATCCCGAAAGCGAGCGTGAAATGCTCTCCTCCCAGGAAAAGGCCCGCCCGATCGATTCGCTCGAGCCGGTCGTGGGCGCGGAGGATCTGCTCGAAGTCCAGGAAGCGGTCAAGGAGATTACCGTTTCCGACGAGATCAAGAAATACATCCTTGCGATCGTTGAGGCGACCCGCAGCGACGATAAGATCCGCCTCGGCGTCAGCCCGCGCGGCTCGCTCGCGCTGATGCGCGCCTCCCAGGCGCAGGCCGCCGTCTCCGGCCGGGATTACGTCATTCCGGACGACGTCAAGTACGTCTGCCACGACGTCGTCGCCCACAGGATTATCTGCAAATCGGCGAGCCACCTGCAGTCGCAGAGTGCTACGGACGCGATCCGCCTCATTCTCGCGCAGGTAACGGTTCCGGCGGTGAAATAAACGATGGGCTTTCTGTACGTACTGATCCTGATTGCGATCATCGCGCGGGTTCTCTTCGTCGTTTATCAGAGAAACGCATTCAAGAGCTTCGATTACGAATGCTACTTTGATAAAAGCGAGGTTTCGGAAGGCGACGAGGTCGATCTGATCGAAATCGTCACCAACCGGAAGCTGATGCCCGTTCCCTGGCTCAAATCGGAGATCACGACCTCAAAATGGCTGGATTTTGCCGGTTCGCAGTCGCTCGTAGCGGAAGAGACGCGTTTCGTGCCGAGCTTTTTCATGATGAAAAGCTTCCATAAGACGGTCCGCCGCTGGCACGTAAAATGCCTCAAGCGCGGCGTCTATACGATCGACCGCGTGATCCTCATCACGACCGACCTGTTCGGCATGGCCAGCAGCTCCAATACTTATCACGTGGGTGCAACGCTGACGGTACTGCCCGAGGGAGCGGATCTTTCCGCCGATTTTGACGCGGCGCAGAAGCTCACGGGCGACGTGATCGTCCGGCGGCATTATATCGACGATCCCTTCTACCGCGCCGGAATCAAGGAATACTCCCCGCGCGATCCGATCAATCGCATTCATTGGCCGGCAACGGCGAAATCCGGAAAACTGATGGTTCACAACAACCAGTTTTCCGCCGATCAGGATCTGCTCGTGATCCTGAACGTTCAATCGCGCGATTACGAGCGCGACGCCGTGATCGACGCCGAAAAGATCGAGAACGGAATCCGCATCTGCGCCGGGTATTTCGAGGATACCCTGCGTTCCGGCATCCCCGTTCGCTTTGCGGCCAACGCAAGCTTCACCGGCGACCGCAGCGCGATCATCTCGAATTCCTACCACGGCGCGGAACACGTCGGCGATCTGATGGAAACGCTGGCGCGCATCCCGCTGCAGTCCTGCGACACGTTCTCCGTTTTTCTCTCCGGCGCCTGCCGCGAGCTGACCGCCAGCGATATCGTGATCGTTACGTCTTATCTGAATGATACGATTTATGATTACGCCCGCTCGAAGCGCGAGGCCGGCTCTCAGGTCAAGATCATCTATACCACGCTTCTCACCGACGAATACGTACCCGACGACTGCACCGTTTTCGGGTATCTGGGAAAGGAGCGGACGCTGCAATGATGAAAAACAACGCACGGCTTTTCAAAACGGTTTTGCGCTATGCCGCGCTGTTCTGCTTCTTTCTGACGCCGTTTCCGATTTTTTCGATCGTCGTTCAGGATAACGTTCTTTCCGTTTCCTATTTCTTCTACGCGATCCTTTTGCTTGAAATCGTCGGATTCTTCGGGTTCGCGCTGCGAAATCTGCTGGAACACTTCAAAAAGCTGCCCGCGTTTCTGATCACGATTCTGCTGATCCTCTTCGCGATCGCGCTTGTCAGCGGCGCTTTTTACCTCTTCTTCGGCGCCCTTTCGCTGAACCTCGTATACGTCGTCATTTTGGATGCGGCGCTGCTGGTCCTCTACATCTTCGCCTTAAAGATGTTCGACCGCGCCTACGACAATATCCTGACGAGAGGCTGGTTCCTTTTTTCCGCCGGACTGAACGTCCTGATTCTGCTGGTGGCGCATTTTACCGTAGCGAATTTTACGATCGAGCCGATGCTGATCGTCTTCCTCTTCTGCGTTGCGGTATTCGCCGTAATCCTCAACCAGCGCGCGATCGACGTCGTGATGGATCGCCGCGGCCACAGCGCTTCGCAGCTGCCGCCGAGGATCCGATACTACAACATGATCCTCGTTGCGGTCGTGCTGGCAATCGCAATTCTACTGATCGTTTTCCGTACGCCGGTCGTCAACGGCGCCAAAGCCGCGTTTTCCGCGATCGGCGGCGTTCTGCTGCGGTTCCTGCGCTGGTTCGGCGGGCTCTTCGTCCGCGAGCAGCAGGGCGGTGAAGAGGAAATCTCCGCGCCCGAGATGGAAGAGGATATCGCCGAAATCGGCGAACCCGGCGATCCGATGGTCAGCAGGATTGCTTTCATCATCCTCGTTTCGCTGATCGTTCTCTTCTCGATCCGCCCCGTCTACCGCAAGATCCGCGTCCTCGTCTCCAAACTCGTCCTGCTTCTGAAGCAATGGATCCACCGCGAGCGCGTTTTCGCGAAGCATCGGACGGACGAGAACGAATACTATACCGACACAGAGGAAACGATCGACCACGACGGCAGGATTCTCGACGATCTCTCCCCCGCAAAAGCGCTGCGCAACTGGAAGAAAGAGCTCAAAAGCTTTTTGAAGATGCCGGATTCCAAAGAAAAGCTGATTTACGGCTACAAGCTCGCAAGCCGCGGGCTGGAGCTCCACGGCTGCAAAATCGATCCCGGCAATACGCAGCTCGACGTCCTCTCGAAAGCGCGCAGCAGCCTCAAGGGCGACGCTTTTGAAGCCGCGACCTGGTGCTACAACGCGCTTGTCTTCGGCGGATACGAAGACGATCTGAAATTCCCCCAGATGGAGGAATCCCTTACGCAGATCCGCGCCCTGCCCGCCGTAAAAAAATAACCGATTCATGCCGAAAGCGGCGTACCGGAGTTTTCCGGTACGCCGCTTTTTTTGATTTGCTGGATTCTGAAAAGGTTATTTAAAATACTTCACACCGGCCTCGAACATCCGGATCTCGTAGTTTCCGGGAACGTTGCGGTAGAGATTGCTGCCCCACCGTTCGCTGTGGCCCATCTTTCCGAAGACGCGGCCGTCCGGCGAGGTAATGCCCTCGATCGCGTACATCGAATCGTTCGGATTGAAGCGGACGTCGCTCGTCGCGTTTCCCGCAAGGTCGACGTACTGTGTTGCGATCTGGCCGCGTTCGGCCATTTCGAGGATCTGCGCTTCGCTCGCGATGAAGCGGCCTTCGCCGTGGGAAATCGGGACGTTGTAGATTTCGCCCGGCTTTGTGAAGGCAAGCCACGGGGACAGATTTGAGGCGATCCGGGTGCGGACGATTCTCGACTGGTGGCGTCCGATCGTATTGAAGGTCAGCGTCGGTGAGTTCTCGTCGGGATCGACGATCCGGCCGTACGGGACGAGCCCGAGCTTGACGAGCGCCTGGAATCCGTTGCAGATTCCGGCGATCAGGCCGTCGCGCTTTTCGAGCAGTTCGTGGACGCGCTCGCGGATCGCTTCGTTGCGGAAGAACGCCGTGATGAATTTTCCGCTGCCGTCCGGTTCGTCGCCGCCGGAGAATCCGCCGGGGATGAAGATCATCTGGGCGTCGCCGAGCTCTTTCGCGAAACGCTCTACGCTCGAAGCGATCCCCTCGGGCGTCAGGTTACGGATCACGATGACTTCGGGATCGGCGCCGGCGTCGCGCATCGCCTTTGCGGTATCGTATTCACAGTTCGTCCCCGGGAAAGCCGGGATCAGAACCTTCGGCTTCGCGCATTTGATCGCAGGCGCGGGACGACGCTTCGCCTCGAAGGTGAAGTTTTCCGTCTTCGTCTTCCGGTCGGGAATGTTGCAGGCGTAGACGCTCTCGAGCTTATTCTCGTAAACGCCGAGGAGTTCCTCGAGCGCGATCGTTTCGTTTTGCGCGGAAATCTGCGGCTTTTCATCTGTAAAGCCTAAAAGCTTGCCGCCCGCTTCTTCCCCATCGGCAAGCTCGAGGACGAACGAACCGTAGCAATAGGAGAAGAGCTCCCGTAAGGTAACTACGGGATCGAAGGCAAAGCCGATCGAATTGCCGAAGCACATCTTCATGACCGCCTCGGCGACGCCGCCCATTCCGGGCGTATAGCAGGCAACGGCCTTCTTCGTACCCAGCAGCTTCGTGACCGTTTCGATCACCGAAAGCAGCGACTTCGTCTTCGGCAGGCCGTTTTCGTCGTATTCCGGACGCAGAAGCTCTACGCGGCTGCCGGCTTTTTTGAATTCCGGCGAGACCGCCTCGCAGGCTTTTCCGGTCGTTACGGCAAAGGAAACGAGCGTTGGCGGAACGTCGAGATCCTCAAAGCTTCCGCTCATCGAATCCTTGCCGCCGATCGCGCCGATCGAAAGCTCCATCTGCGCCTTAAACGCGCCCAGAAGCGCCGAGAGCGGCTTGCCCCAGCGGCGGCCGTCTTTTCCGGGGTGCTCGAAATATTCCTGGAAGGTCAGATAGGTATCCTCAAAGGAAGCGCCGCTCGCGATCAGCTTGCAGACCGATTCAACAACGGCGAGGTACGCGCCGTGATACGGGCTTTGCTCGCTCAGATAGGGGTTATAGCCCCAGGACATAAACGAGCAGTCGTCGGTGTGCTTCTCCTCGCAGGAGATCTTCTGGACCATCGCCTGGATCGGCGTGAGCTGATTTTTGCCGCCGAAGGGCATCAGGACCGTTCCGGCGCCGATCGTCGAATCGAAGCGCTCGGAGAGGCCGCGCTTCGAGCAGATGTTGAGATCCTGCGCGAGCGCAAGATAGTTTTCGGTAAAGCTGCCGCCGATTTCTTTTTCGGCAAGCGCCGGTGCCTTGCAGGAGATCTCGATATGCTTTTCGGCGCCGTTGGAAGCGAGGAACTCGCGGCTTACGTTGACGATCTCTTTGCCGTTCCATACCATCACGAGCCGCGGCTCGGCCGCAACGACGGCGACCTTGACCGCCTGGAGGTTTTCGCTGTCGGCAAGTTCGATAAACCGTGCAAGATCCTTCTCTTCCACCACAACGGCCATGCGCTCCTGCGATTCGCTGATCGCGAGCTCGGTGCCGTCGAGGCCTTCGTATTTCTTCGGAACGGCGTTGAGATCGATCCGCAGCCCGTCGGCCAGCTCGCCGCTCGCGACGGAGACGCCGCCCGCGCCGAAATCGTTGCAGCGCTTGATCATGCGGCAGGCTTCGCCGTTGCGGAACAGACGCTGAAGCTTGCGTTCCTCCGGTGCGTTGCCCTTCTGGACTTCCGCGCCGCAGCTTTCCAGAGACTCTACCGTATGAGATTTCGAAGAACCCGTCGCGCCGCCGCAGCCGTCTCTGCCGGTTCTGCCGCCGAGCAGGATTACATAGTCTCCGTCTTCCG
>CACZON010000081.1 GCA_902782805.1 Oscillospiraceae bacterium | reverse complement strand
TACTAACGGAAACGAAGTAAAAATCCGGCGGAAATTCTCCGTTTGCGGTACTTGATAAGTAACATCCGTTGTGCTATAATTTTTGTAAATTTAGAAAGATTTATGCGCGAAAGCGTTTGAGAAAGAAAGGAAACGGAACATTATGGAATTTCATGCGAATGACGAGAAAAAGGTTGAAATCACAACTTCTACCGGCACGTACGCGCGCAGCGCGATCAAAACCCATTTCGTCGCGCTCGGCGAGAACTACGTCGACCTCGTAAAGCAGTACGTCGCCCCGATGTACGAGCAGGGCGATATCCTTTCGATCAGCGAAAAGATCATCTCCCTTTGCCAGAACAATATCGTCCGCAAGGAGGATATGAAGATCTCCCGTCTTGCGAAATTCCTTTCGCGCTTTGCCTCCACTTCCGACGCGGGCATCGGCGTCAACAACGTCTACAAAATGCAGTTCGCGATCGATCACTGCGGCCGCCTGAAGATCCTCTGGGCCGCGTTCTGCGCCGGCGTCGGCAAGCTCTTCGGCAAAAAGGGCGTCTTTTACGATATCGCCGGCCAGGAAGTCCGCGGGCTCGACGGGTTCTACGACCACAGCTTTGAGGAATACGGCAAATACGGCATTATGCTCCCGAAGAATCCGAACGGCGTCTGCAACGAAATCTACGAGGGCGCAGGCGTTGCCTGCATGATCGTGGACGCCAACGACTTTTCGGTCGATATTCTCGGCCACAGCGACGTGATCACCTTGAACGATACCGAGCTTGCCGATCTGATCCGGGATAACCCCGCCGGTCAGTCAACGCAGCTGACCCCCTTCGTCCTGATCCGCAAGATTTCCTGAAAATGCACAACGCTCCGGCGGGATCCCCGCCGGGGCATTTTTTTGAGGTTCGGCGAATAGAATGGTACAGAAGTCTTTTGTGAGGGAAGCGTCGTCATGAGCGTTCGGATCCTAATCTCCGCGGGCGATATGCCTACGAAAATCAACTACGAAAACGCGGTCCTTGCCGCGAAGGGCGAGGCGGTCTTCTGCCGCGGCGAGCCGGAATCGATCGATTCGTTCTCCGGGCTGCTTCTGTGCGGCGGAGGCGATCTCGACCCGGCGCGCTACGGCGCGCAGAACTGCGGCTCGCGCGGGATCGACCTTTCACGGGACGCGCTCGAATTTCGGCTGCTCGACCGATTTATAAAAAAGAAAAAGCCGGTGTTCGGCGTCTGCCGCGGCCACCAGCTTCTCAACGTCTATTTCGGGGGAACGCTGATTCAGGATCTCCCCTGCGCCCGCCTGCATTCTTCCCGCGCCGGAGATCTGATCCATTCGGTCCACGCAAAGCCCGGAAGCATCGTTTCGCGCCTCTACGGCCGCGAATTCCTCGTCAACAGCGCGCACCACCAGGGAATCGACCGGCTCGGAAACGGGCTGATCGCGACCGCCTGCTGGCAGGAAACCGTGATCGAAGCCTGCGAGCATCTCTCGCTCCCGGTTTTCTCCGTTCAATGGCATCCGGAACGTTTGACCGGAAGCATGCGGATCCCGAACGCGAAAGACGGTGCAAAGCTGTTCCGGTATTTCGTCAGGCTCTGTTCGCGAACTTCCTGATTCATCGAAAAACGGCGTCACGAAACCTGCGTGACGCCGCTTTTTTTATTGGATTGCATCTTCAAAAAAGGATATGACCTGCTCCATGAAGGCGTCGTCGAGCTCGTTGGCGCGCGCTTTGTCGACCGGTTCTCCTTCTGCAAGCGAAAGCCGGTACAGCGCCGCATCGGCAGAGAGCCAGGCGGCGCTGTGGCCGCAGCGGTACGGTTCGGATACGGTCAGAAACCTTGCGTTTGGATTGATGATCCGCGCGCGGGAAGCGGAAATCGCGATCTGATCCGGTACGGTTTGATCCTCGCTCCCCTCTACGACCAGGACCGGTTTTCCCGATTCGTTGATCGCGTCGACCGCCGATGTGTCGGCGTCCGCGCCGAAAAGCAGACGGTTCTGCAGCATCAGAAACGGCGCCTCCAGATCCGCTAAAAATCCGACTTTTTTCCGTCCGTAATAGAGCATCGTCTCCTCCGGCGAGGAAAAGGCGCCGATCGAAACGGCGGCCTTCACGCGCTCCGCTTCCGAAAGCAGCGACGCGCAGGCGTAGCCGCCGACGCTGTGGCCGTAAAGAAGGAACGGCAGCGCGTTCGTCCGCGGATCGTTTTCCAGCGCC
>CACZON010000080.1 GCA_902782805.1 Oscillospiraceae bacterium | reverse complement strand
CGGATGCTCGAAGAGCGAACCGGTTTACGAGAGCGGCGGAATCGATTGGCAGTATGAAAGCGCCTCCGGCGGCGCCTCGATCTATCCCGCTTTTGAGAAAATCGGGAACCGGATCCGCAAATACCGCTCTGCGCTCTCCGGAGAGATTCGCATCCCCGCCGAAATCGACGGAAAAGCCGTCGTCAAAATCGAAGCGAACGCGTTCTGTGACTGCCGCGGGATCGAATCGATCAGCATTCCGGAAGGCGTTACCGAGATTGGAGCGGACGCTTTTTCCGGATGTACGAGCCTGGCGGAGGTCTCGCTTCCGGCTTCGCTCAAATACATCGGAGCCAACGCGTTTTACGAAACGCAGGTCAAATCGCTGCTCATACCCGCGCAGGTGCGCTCGTTCGGGGAGAAGGATTCCGAAACGTTCTACGGCTGCCTTGCGCTGCGGGAAATCATCGTCTCCTCGGAAAACCAGAATTATCTTTCGGAAAACGGCGTGCTGTTTTCCCGCAACAAGAAGACGCTGCTCTGTTATCCGGCGGCAAAAACCGGCGCCTTCTACGAAATTCCGGACACAGTGGAAACGATCGCCGCCGGCGCTTTCCTGCAGAATCCGTATCTGGAGGAGCTGCGCGTTCCGGAAAGCGTCAAAAAGGTGGAAGATACGTTCTACGGCTGCGAACGCCTGAAAACGGTCACCGTCAGCGAACAGCGCGCGGCGCAATACGAAGAAAAAGGCTTTTTCTCCGCCTTTGAAATCAGGACGGAGAGTAACGGAGGATAAAATGGATCACGCTTTGGAAAAAAGCCAAACGGAAAAGATCGGGCCCTGCGGCTTTACGCCGGAAGAGCTCCTGGAGCTTTACCGCTCAAAAAGCGGCGCTTCAAAGGAGATTGTCTTCGAAGCGGACGACGTGAGAGGGCTGACCGGCGAAGCGCTCGAGAAGCGGCGCGGGATCGTACGGGAGCTTGTTGCGCGCGCACGCGCGGCCGGCCATCCGCAGAATCACGTTTTCGCCGCGATCGGGCAGACGCAGTATACCTCATATATGAAGTTTGCGGCGCAGTCGATCTCCTTCTTCCTCGACGCCGCCGAGCGCACCGAGAAAAAGACGAAGGAGCTGTGCACGATCCTGAACGCAGCCGCCCCGATGACGCAGACCGAGATCGGCGGGCTGTATACTTTCTGCCGCCTGATCGGCGAGGGCAAGAATCTCCCGCAGGATTGGGTCGTACTTAAGGATCTGCCGCAGTTTTCTTCCGAGCTTACCGAGCTTTGCGCGCTTTGTGAGGAAAACGCCGAGCTCGACCGGAATCTGTTCACCGCCTGGAAACGGGAATTCGACGGACTCAACGCAGCGGAATATCTGATGCGCTGGGATTTTGCGCTCCGTAAAAGCGCGCTGCTGCGAGGGAGAAGGATCGCCGCGATCTGCAAAGAAGTCGGCCCCTGCTGCAAGCTCAGCGCCGAGCCGCAGGAAATCCGCGAAGCGCTCGAAAAGCTCGCGCGGTATCAGAAAAACGCCGCGAGGATCCGGGAAATCTCCGAAAGACGCGCGACGCTGCTGCCCGGGGACTGCGCTTCGATGCAGCGGGAGGAGCTTCTTTCCCTCAAAGCCCAGGCGCTGCTGCTGAAAGGATTCTGCGAGCGGGTGCGCGAAAACGGCTGCGAGCGTTACCGCGCCAGGCTGACCGCCGAAAACCGCGGCGTTCTCCAGAGCTTTTACGGTACCTGGCGCACCTTCTGCGAGGTGCAGAGCGGACTGTATAAAAACTTCCGCATCGATCCCGCGAAGCTTCCCGTTGCCGGCGATTATATGACCTCTCAGATCTACGTCTGCCGGCGTTGGCTTGAGCATATCGACACGCTGCGCGAATGGATCGCCTGGAACGCCGCAAAAGCGCTGGCGCTCGAAAACGGCCTTCAAAACGTGGTGGAAGCCTACGAGGGCGGAATGCTGCACGAGCAGGTCGAAGACGCCTTTGAAAAAGGAACGTATCACGCGCTGTATCTGCTTGCGCAGAAGAGCGGAGAGTGACCTTATGAAAAACAAGAAAAACCTTGCGGACGCCGAAGCTGCCGCAAGGTTTCTTTTTTTGCAACGGTTATTCCTGCTCCGCCTCGTCGTCCGCGTGGGTGATGCGGTAGCAGAGGGTCATCAGGCTGTCGTTGAGATGAACGTTTTCAACGATCACGTCGTCGTATTCAAGCGCGATGTCGTGGTGGGAAAAATTCCAGTAGTTCTTCACGCCGCTCTCGTGGAGGAGGGAGACCACCTCGCCGGCGGCCTGCTCGGGCAGGCAGAGGATTGCCATCTCCGGTTTTTCAGAAAAGCAGAATTCTCCGAGCGAATCGATCCCCAGAATCTCGAATTCAAGGAACTTCGTTCCGACCACGGCAGGGGCACGGTCGAAAACGCCGATGATGCGAAAGCCGAACTGTTCGAAGGAGAGGTGGGAGAGAAGCGTTTTTCCGAGATTGCCCGCGCCGATCAGGATCGTTTTATAGGAGTTCGAAAGGCCGAGAATCCCGGCGGTGGATTCCTTGAGCTGGGAAACGGTATATCCGTAGCCCTGCTGACCGAAATCGCCGAAGCAGCTCAGATCCTGGCGAATCTGAGAGGGGTTGACGTTCATGCGCTGGGCGAGATTCTTTGAAGAAATACGCGCAACGCCCTGCGCCTCCAGCTGGCGCAGAAAGCGGTAATAGCGCGGCATGCGGCGGATGACCGCCATGGAAATATGCTTTTTCATGGTCGTATAAACTGCAGGCTGCGGCTGCACGCCCGCATTTTCTCCTTCTCCGTCGATTCTACTTGTATTATGCGGGATTTTCCGGAAATTGTCAAGAATGGCATCG
>CACZON010000079.1 GCA_902782805.1 Oscillospiraceae bacterium | reverse complement strand
TACGATCTGAATTCGAACGGAGTTTCTATCATGGTAAATCCCGAATTCTCAAGCCGGTTCGCGGCTTGTTCGATCTTCGCTCTTGTCGCTTCATAATCATCGATTGCCAGCTCGGATACATGGACGTAATTGACCAGATCTTTGTTGGAACCGTATCCTTCAAAGCTCAGTATGACCCCAGTCGCTTTGTCAACGCGCATCGAGAAGGTTTCGATCCCGAATTTGTTCTGATACTGCTTCGGCGCGGTTCCTTCAAGCGTTACGCTTTTTCTTCCGAGATACTCCGTATCCTCCGTAATCTCCCAAGTCGTTATATCACTCAAAAAACCGAAGGCGAATTCCTGCGGGAAAAGACACCAGCTCGCGGCGTCAGCATTCGTAATATTCCGACGATACACATAGTTCGGATCATTTCGCTGATCATAATAAAACCGTTCCTGATCGTTCATGATCACTTCAGCTTCTATTTCGCGAACAACAGCCGGCATTTCGAACCATGCTTTATTCTCACCGATGTTATATCGAACTACAAAGACGCCGTCGGAAATATCTTCCAACAAATAATCCTTTTCTGCAACCAAATACGACTGATACACTTTTCCGCAAGTTAGGTCGGAATCAATCGTAATCTGAACCTCGTTAGGACTCAGATTCGGGAAACAGTACGAAAAAGACACCGAGACCGTATTGAAGTAATCAATGGAATTGAGCATGCGGTCGTAGAGCGCTCCTTTGGAAACCGAACGGGACGGATCGACTGTGGGATAGACGTAGACCGCATCTGAATCAAAGCTCTTGCATTTTTCGATCCCCGCTTCAATCCTGGCATCCGTGATTTCCGGCTGATCAACGATGATCTCGGAAACGGTCGTGTAGCGCGACAGTTCCCCGGAATCGCCGTAGCATTCCAGCTTCAGCAGGATACCCGTCAGTTTATCGATGCACATATAGAAAGAATTTGCTTTGAATTTGCCGGACGCATAATCAGAGAGGCTGCCCTCCAGTTCGACGCATCTTCTCCCGAGGTATTCCGTCTCTCCGGCGATTTCCCATTTTTCAAAATCGCTCAGGAAAAGGAACGCCGGGCCTTGCGGCAGAACCGTATCGTCCGATCGGATGGAATTTGTCAGATCGCTGCGATACCATGCGCTGCTTTCACCGTTTTCATCGACTGTATACCTCGGTTCAATAGCGAGCTTTTCCGTTTCGTATTGTGTGCGAACGCGCGCATTTCCGTAATAATCCGTTGCGTCTTTTTTTGGATAATAAGCGTAGATCCCTGTTCCGTCGCAGTAGCTTTCCATCACATTGATCTCGTCATAGAAGGTCGTATACGAAATATGCTTCGGGATATCCGTATCGATCGATTCTGTATGCTCTACGTCGTCTGGTCTCGTTTTTGTTTTGTACTTTACGGTCACGCATTCATAATAATCAACCGTATTGAGCATTCTGTCGTAAACGGTTTCCTGCGTTGGGATCTCGTCTTCATCGGCTTTGATGACCTGGAATTCAATTTCTGGCGCGGGTTCAGAGGAAGAGGCCGTTTCGGCTGTGACGACGCCGTACTCCCAAAGACGCGAGAGGGCTGCTTCGATGCGCGCGTCGGTATATTCCGCGTCGTCGACCGTAAGCTCGGTAACTTCGATCGATTCAACATTTTCGCCGTTTTCCCCTAAAAGGGAGAGCCAAAGGAGAATTCCGGTTTTCCGGTCGAAACACATCGTAAAGCTTTTGACGCCCTCGTCGTATTTCGAAAGTCTCGAATAGGGAACGTCGCCGCTGACGAGAACGCACTGTCTGCCGAGATATTCGCCCTCGCCGGTGATTTCCCAATGCTCGGGATCATTCAAAAAGGTGATGACGTAGGAGGAGGGAGAGAGACAGTATTTTTCGAGGGAGGTATTCGTATAATGCTCGCGCATCAGCCAGGTTTCGGTTTCGTTCTCGTCGAGATAAACGCGCGGGGTCGTTTCGAGGCGCTCTTTATTTTCGTCGAGCCGGCTTAAGGCATAGCCGGATTCATACGCCGGAAGCTCGGGAAACTTGCAGTCATAACGATATATTAACGTTCCGTCGCAGAAATATTCCCAGTCGGTTTCGCCTTCGCCGATTAAATGCTCATACGCCTTTGACGTATTGAGGTCGACGTCGACCTCGGCTTTTTGCAGACCGATCTTGTTCGTTATGCGCTCGAAGCGAAGAGAAGCTGTGTCGAAATAATCGATTGTATTGATCGCGCGCTCAAAGAGCGCTTCTTTGGAAAGAGGATCGTTTTCGGTTGTGTCGGAAGTATTGGAAGCTGACGCGATCACACGCTCGGCGAGGCCTTTCTGCCACTGCTTGGCAACGGCTCCCACCCCAAGCACCAGCGCCAGCGCCGCGGCGATCAGCGCGACGCGGAAAAAGGTCTTTCCACGGCGCTTCTGCTCGGCGGCTTCGGCCGGTTCCTCGGAAAGTCTGCGGAACATGCGTTCCTTTGCGTCTTCTGAAAAACGGAGTCCGGAAAGCTCTTCCCGGAGCGTCGTTCTATCTTCCAGTTTCATTTTCATCATCTCCCAATTGTTCTTTGAGCATCTTTCGGCCTCTCGAAAGCTGTTTGGCAACGGCGGATTCGCTCGATTTTACGAGCTTTGCGATCTCGCGGATCGCATAATCTTCGTAATAGAAGAGGTAGATCGCGATCC
>CACZON010000078.1 GCA_902782805.1 Oscillospiraceae bacterium | reverse complement strand
TCGCGTAAGCGAGTGGAGCGGGTGATGGGAATCGAACCCACATATCTAGCTTGGAAGGCTAGTGTTCTACCACTGAACTACACCCGCGGATCCTTTGGCGACGGCTAATATTATAGCACATCGCCAAAAGTATTGTCAATAGGTTTTCGAAAAATCAGAGGACCTCCAGCGCGATCTTTCCGTCCTTTTCCGTTGCTGCGATCGCCTCGATCGCACCGTCGCGGTCGATCAGAAGATCGGTGATTCCGTCCTCGATTTCGCGGCGGATCAGGTTGCGCAGATCGCGCGCGCCGCTCTTTCCGCCGAAGGCCTTTTCGGCGAGGAAGGCGCAGGCTTTTTCATCGTAGCTGAAGCGCACGCCTTTTTCGAGCAGCGTCGATTTGTATTCGTCCATCATCAGCCCGGCGATCCGGACGTAGTCGGCCTGCGTGAGCGGATTGAAGACGATGACCTCGTCGACGCGGGAGAGGAATTCCGGCCGCAGGAACGACGAGAGCGATTTGAGCGCCTTTTCGCGGCTCTGATCGGCGACGGTCTTTGCAAAGCCGAGCGCCTCGCCCTGGATCTCGCTGCCGGCGTTGGAGGTCATCACAAGGACCGTATTCTCAAAATTGACCGTGCGGCCGTGGGCGTCGGTGATCCGGCCTTCGTCGAGGATCTGCAGAAGGATGTTCATCACGTCGGGATGCGCTTTTTCAATCTCATCGAACAGCAGGACCGAATAAGGCCGGCGGCGCACTTTTTCCGTAACCTGGCCGGCTTCGTCGTAGCCGACGTAGCCCGGAGGCGATCCGATGATCCGCGAAACGGAGTGCTTTTCCATAAACTCCGACATATCGAGCCGGATCAGCGTTTCGGGCGAATCGAAGAGCTCCTGCGACATGACCTTTACGAGCTCCGTTTTTCCCACGCCCGTGGGGCCGACGAAGATAAAGGAAGCCGGACGCCTGCGCGGGGAAATCTGGACGCGGCTGCGGCGGATCGCCGCGGCGAGCGCCGCGACGGCCTGATCCTGGCCGATCACGCGCGAGCGCAGCTTCTCCTCGAGCCCCTGGAGCTTTTTGAGCTCGTTTTCCTGAACGCGGTTCGCGGGGATCCCCGTCCACAGTTCGATCACGTGGGCGACGTCCTGTTCCTCGACCCTGGCCTTCGAAGCCTCTTCGCCGAGCTCGGAGAGCGTATTTTCCGCGCAGGAGATCTCGTAGCGGACCTTCGCGATTTTCTCGTAATCCGGTTCGATGCCCTCCGCGGTGAGCTCGGCCTCCTCTTTTTTGAGGTCGTCGAGCTGGAGCTGCGCGTTCTCGAAATCGATCAGGATCGGATTGCGCAGCGCCGCGTGGGTGCAGGCTTCGTCGAGCAGGTCGATCGCTTTGTCCGGCAGATAGCGGTCTGTGATATAACGCGCCGAGAGGACCGCCGCGCGGCGGACCATTTCGTCGGAAACTTTGACTTTATGGTAGCTTTCGTAATACTTTTTGATCCCGAGCAGGATCTCGACCGTATCGGCGATCGAGGGCTCCGCGACCGTAACCGGCTGGAAGCGGCGTTCGAGCGCGGCGTCTTTTTCGATATATTTGCGGTATTCGTTGAAGGTGGTAGCGCCGATCACCTGGATCTCGCCGCGCGAAAGCGCCGGCTTTAAAATGTTCGCGGCGTTCATCGAGCCTTCGGCGTCGCCGGTGCCGACGAGGTTGTGGACTTCGTCGACGAAGAGAATGATATTGCCGCTCTGCCGGACCTCGTCGACGAGGCCCTTGATGCGGCTTTCAAACTGTCCGCGGAATTGCGTCCCCGCGACCAGCGCCGTAAGATCGAGGAGCTGGATCTCCTTGTTTCTCAGCTTTGCCGGAACGCTGCCCGCGGCAATCCGCTGGGCGAGGCCCTCGGCGATCGCCGTTTTGCCGACGCCGGGGTCGCCGATCAGGCAGGGATTATTCTTCGTTCTGCGGCAGAGGATCTGGACGACGCGCGAAATCTCCTTGTCGCGGCCGATGATCGCGTCGAGCGCGCCTGCGCGGGCGCGGGCGGTCAGGTCCGTGCAGTAGGCGGAGATGTAGCGGCGCTTCTTTTCCGGCTCCTTCTTCGCGTTTTTCGGCGCTTTTTCCGCCTCGTTCTTTTTCGCGTCGCGCGCGGAATTCTGGCCGAAGATATTCTGTAAGAACGGGAACGTCTGGGCGCCGCCGGGCTCGAAGCCGTTTTCTTCGGCGTCTGCGAGGGCGCTGCCGAATTCGTTCTCGAAGCTCTCGAGCACCTCGGGCGTGATCCCCATTTTTTCCATCAGGTCGTCGACCGGCTTGATGCCGAGCTCCTTTGCGCAGATCAGGCAGTAGCCTTTCGTCTCGGAGGAATCGGTCCCGTTGGAGACGAAGACGACCGCCTGTCTTTTATGACATCTTGAACACAACATGATACATTACCAACTTTCCGCCGCTGCGGGCTGATGACGGATACTTTCCGACGTTATGAGAACAGGGTGAGCAAATGGGACTGCTGGGCGTATTTCTGGATCAGCGCAACGGTTTCCTTCGGGAACATCGCCATGATGTTGTTCCAGAAATAGCAGATTAAAAAGACGATAAACGCTCCGATCAGCGCGCCGAAGAGGCCGCCGAGGAAGGTATTGAGACCGCGCAGGATCGGAAGATCGAAGACCTTGTCGACCAGGCGGATCAGAAGCTTTAAAAGGAAAAGGAATACGAAAAAGAGGATCAGTACGAGCAGGAAGGCAAAGATCGCGGTTACAACGCCGCGGAGCGCCTCCGCCGCGCGTTCGGCAAGCGCCGGAGCGCCGTTCGGAAGATCGGCAAAGAGATCGTCGGCCTTAACGCCGACGTTGTCGAGCAGGTTGCGCAGCACGCCGGGGATCTTTTCCCAGAGCTGCGCGGCGTTTTGGGCGCCGGCGGAAAAGGCCTGGGTAAAGCGGCTCACAAGCCAGTCCCGGGCGATCTGTTCATAGAAGACTCCGGCCAGGAACTCGCCGCAGAGCTTCGCCAGAATAAAGGCAAAGAGCAGCCTTGCGAGGCCCAGGACCGTTCTGATGAAGCCGACTTTCTGGCCGATGAAGAAACAGGCCGCGACCAGCGCCAGCAGCAGGATATCGAATAAATATTTCATGGGCGATCTCCCCCTCAGCTTATGCTGATTTTTTTGATCTGCGTCAGGCTCAGAACGTAGGCGTCCTGCGCAGAAAACAGCTCCACGTTGACGGCGTCGAGGCCGACTTCGCAGACGTTGACCTTCGCGCCGGTCGGGCAGTCGTAAGCCGAGAGCAGCCCGCCGGAAAGGACGGCGAGCGTATTGCCGCAGAGGTCGACGTCGGTCACTTTTCCGGTGTTTTCAAGGCGCAGCAGCTCTTCGCCGCCGATCTCGTAGACGCAGGTCTTTCCCTTAGAGGAACCGGCGTAATCGCGCCAGGCAAGGGTGCACGAGCCGCCCTCGAGATCGTAGGCTTCGATCTCGGCGTCGATCAGGTCGATCCGCTTTTTCTCTTCGCCCTGCGGCGAGAGGAACATCAGGCGGTTGTCGCCGAGGCAGACGATACCGTCTTCGGTACACTGCGCGGCAAAGAAGATCGTATCCGGAATTTCGAGGACCGCAACCGGCTCCGGCTTCTCGAAATCGAAGCAGTAAACGGCGGAGACCATCCCGCCCTCGCGGCTCATCGTGCCGCAGACGACCGCGTGGCGGCCGGATTCGTCGAGATCCATGCAGGTCACGTAGCAGGAGGCGAACGAATATTGATACTGCAGCGCGCCGCTGCTCAGATAGACGTCCATCGAAGAAACGAAGCTCTGGGCAAAGGTCGTGATCGCGTACTTTCCGCTATCGGTGATGTCGGCGGTGATGATCCGCTCGGCCGTTTCGCCTTCGATTCGGTCGCCGGCGAATTTTTCAACGGAATACTTCCGGTTGCCGAGGTCGTAGATCAGCCAGCGCGTATTCGAGGATTTCAGGCGCGGCGAAAGGTAGCTGTGCTGAGCGTCGTGGAGCACCTTGCCCTTTTGAGAGATGACGCTCATCGCCGTATCGCTCATCACGGCGATATTTTCACCGCTTTTCAGGAAGTTGTCCGAATGTACGGAATTGCCGCGGATCTCCAGGGGGAATTCCGCGCCGAGGGACATTTCGGCGATCGAGAGCTGGAGCTTTTCGTAGAAGCTCTCGGAGAGGATCTGCCGGCGGAACGTCCAGAGCGCGAGCAGGATACAGATCACAAGCGTAAGGATCAAAACGCGCTTGACGGTCAGCGCCCAGCGGCGGGATTTCTGCTGCTTTCGAAACGCGCTGACTTTTTGGGCGGTTTCAAGCTCTTCTTCCTCTTCCTCTTCTTCTTCGAGCTCTAAATCCTTTTCTTCGTCCATTCGTCTTCACCTCCTTCGTAAAAAACGCGGTTGAGATAGAGTCCGCAGGCAGGCGCCGTCGGTCCGGCCGCCTTGCGGTTTTTTCGTTTGATCATTTCGGGGATCTCCTCGGGCGAAAAGCGCCCGCGCGATACCTCGAGCAGCGTTCCGACCATGATCCGGACCATATTGTAGAGGAATCCGTCGGCCGCAACGGTAAAGCGCACGAGGCTCCCTTCGCGCGTCACCTCCGAGCGGAACACCGTCCGCTCCAGGTTGTTCGCCTCGCGCCGGTCGCCCGTGCAGAAGGTTGAAAAATCGTGGCGCCCGAGGAAATACGAGGCCGCGCGGTTCATTCTTTCAACGTCGAGGGGGTATCTGTGGTGGAGCGCGCGGTTTTCAAGAAACGCGTTGCGAACCGGTTCGTTCCAGATCTCGTAGACGTATTCTTTTCCGCGGCAGGAATAGCGCGCATGGAATTCCTCCGGAACCTCTTCGCAGGAAACCGCCGCGATATCGCCCGGCAGAAAGCGGTTGAGCGCAAAGACAAGGCTTTGGCAGGGGATCCCCCGCGTCGTTTTGAAGCTGATCGCGTACTGGCGCGCGTGAACGCCGGTATCGGTCCGGCTGCAGCCCTTGAGCTCGACCTTTTCCGCGAGGATCCGCTCGAGCGCGCTCTGGAACACCGTCTGTACCGAGAGGGCGTTTTCCTGGACCTGCCAGCCGTGGTAGCGGCTGCCGTCGTAGGCGATTTTGACGAGAAGATTTCTCATGCTTATACCATCCCCGGGAAAAAGATATTGATGAGGATCACGCCCGCGCAGACGAGCAGCGTTACGGCAAGGATCAGAAAATCGAGGCGCCGGAGATGAAGCTGCTTCATCTTCGTTCTGCCCTCGCCGCCGTGGTAGCAGCGGCATTCCATCGCCATTGCGAGGTCGTACGCCCGGCGGAACGCCGAAACGAAGAGCGGGATCAGGATCGGGACGAGCGCGCGGATGCGCTGGAAGATCCCGCCGCTTTCGAGGTCCGCGCCGCGGGCCTTCTGGGCACTCATGATCTTGTCGGTCTCCTCGAGGAGCGTCGGGACGAAGCGCAGCGCGATCGTCATCATCATCGCGATCTCATGGACCGGGACTTTGAGATAGCGCAGCGGTTTCATCAGCCGCTCGAGCGCGTCGGTCAGCTCGGTCGGCGAAGTCGTAAAGGTCAGAACGGAGCTGATAAAGACGAGGCAGATGATCCGCAGCGAAATATACGCCGCGCGCAGAACGCCGTCGAGCGTGATCTTGATAAAGCCGACCTGAAGGATCGGCTCTCCGCTGCCGTAGAAGAGGTTCAGAATCGAAGTAAACAGAATGATAAAGAGGATCGCCTTCATGCTCTTCAGATAGAGCCGCATCGAAACACCGGAGAGGATCATCGCAAGCAGAACGAAGGCCACCATCAAGCCCATGGCGATGAAATTCCCCGCGACGAAGAGGAAAACGATCACGACGAAGGTCAAAAGCAGCTTGATCCTCGGATCGAGCCGGTGAATCACCGATCCTCCCGGGATAAACTGGCCGAGGGTAATATCGCGGATCATGCCCGATCGCCTCCTTTCAGAAGCGGTACGAGCGCGTCAAACGCTTCCTCCACCGTCAGCGCGCCGGGATCGACGGGGATCCCCGCCGCGTGGAGACGCGCCATGATCTTCGTGATCTGCGGAACGCGCAGACCGATTTTTTCGAGGCGTTCCTCCTGAGAGAAGACGCTCCTGGTATCTTCAAACATTTCAACCCGTCCGTGGTTCATCACAAGCAGGCGGTCCGCAGCCTTTGCGATATCCTCCATGCTGTGGGAGACGAGCAGAACGGTATTTTTCCGTTCCCGGTGGTATTTTTCGATCTGAGAAAGCAGCAGATTGCGCCCGCTCGGATCGAGGCCGGCGGTCGGTTCATCGAGAATCAGAACGTCGGGATCCATCGCGATCACGCCGGCGATCGCAACCCTTCGTTTTTCGCCGCCGGAGAGCTCGAAGGGCGATTTTTCATAGAGCTCCTCGCGCAGGCCGACGAACTGCGCCGCCTTTCTGGCGCGCTCTTTCGCTTCCTCCTCGGAAAGGCCCATGTTCTTCGGGCCGAAGGCAATATCGCGCAGAACGGTCTCCTCAAAGAGCTGATGCTCCGGATACTGGAAGACCATTCCGACCTGGAAGCGCACCGAACGGATCTTTTTCGGCTCCTCCCAGATATCCTTTCCCCGCAGGAGCACTTTCCCCGAGGTCGGGCGCAGCAGGCCGTTGAACTGCTGGATCAGGGTCGATTTTCCGCTTCCGGTATGACCGATGACCCCGATATACTCTCCTTCTTCGATCGACAGGCTCACGCCGTCGACCGCAACGGAGCGAAACGGCGTGTTCTCGCCGTAGATATAGGTAACGTCACGAAGTTCGAGCAGTGCCATCTTCCACGTCACCGCCCTTCCAGCGTCGCTTCGAGCAGATCGACGCACTCGTCCTCAAAAAGAACGTCCGCGGGGAATTCGAATCCCGCTTTTCTCAGGCGCCAGATCAGCTCCGTCGCCTGGGGGACGTCGAGCGAATGTTCCTTCAGAAGCTCCACCTCGGAGAAGACCTCCTTCGGCGTACCCTCTTTGAGGATCTTTCCGTCGTCCATCACGACGACGCGGTCCGCCAGAACCGCTTCGTCCATATAGTGGGTGATCAGAACGATCGTGATCCCCTTCTCGCGGTTGAGGCGGCGGATCGTATCGAGCACCTCGGAGCGTCCCTGCGGATCGAGCATCGCGGTCGGTTCGTCCAGAACGATGCAGTCCGGCTCCATCGCGAGGATCCCCGCGATCGCGACGCGCTGCTTCTGGCCGCCGGAGAGCTTGTGGGGCGCGTGGGTCCGGTGCTCGTACATGCCGACCGTTTTGAGCGCTTCGTCGACCCGGCGGCGGATCTCCTCGGAAGGAATCCCGAGGTTCTCCGGCCCGAAGGCGACGTCTTCCTCAACGATGCTCGCAACGAGCTGGTTATCCGGATTCTGCAGGACGAGACCCGCTTTGCGGCGGATCTGATATTTGAGCGATTCGTCGAGGGTATCGAGCCCGTCGACGTAGACTTTCCCCCCGCTCGGCAGCAGCATCGCGTTGAAGTGCTTCGCGAGGGTCGATTTTCCGCTTCCGTTATGGCCCAAAAGAGCAACGAACTCGCCCTTTTCGATCTGCATCGTGATGCCGGAAAGGACAAGATTCTGCTCGGCGCCTTCGCCGGTGTCATACGAAAACGATACGTTTTCCGTTTTGATAAATCCCATGATTTGCTGATTCTCTCCAAAATTCATCGGGCCGCGGTCCCCGCCGGTTCTTTGTTTCGGTCGGGGCGGCGCCCGGGTTTCGCGTTATTTTTCCCAGATGGCCGTGCTGCCGCAGGGCAGAACGAGGCCGCTTTCCCGCGCGCGCAGGCCGATTTCGTCGGCCCGGATCTTTCCGCCGAACGGTTTTTTCAGCAGCACGCCGAGAATGTATTCCATAACCGAGGGCGAGAGCCCCGCCGTATAGGAATTGAGCATAAAGAAGATCGCATCTTCCGACAGAAGCTGCGCGCAGGTTTCGACCAGCGCAAAGATATTGTCCTCCAGGCGCCAGATCTCCCCCGCCGGGCCGCGCCCGTAAGACGGCGGATCCATGATGATCGCGTCGTAACGGCTGCCGCGGCGCACCTCGCGCGCAACGAACTTGACGCAGTCGTCTACGATCCAGCGCACCGGCGATTCCGCCACGCCGCTGGCGATCGAGTTTTCACGCGCCCAGGTCACCATCCCGCGCGAAGCGTCTACGTGGCAGACCGAGGCGCCCGCCTTGAGGCAGGCGACCGTTGCCGCGCCGGTGTAGCCAAAGAGGTTGAGCACCCGGACCGGCCGGCCGGCCTCGCGGATCTTTTTGGCCGCGTAGTCCCAGTTGACCGCCTGCTCCGGGAAAATTCCCGTATGCTTAAAGCCCATCGTCTTGACGCGGAAGGTAAGATCGCGCCAACAGATCGTCCAATCGGGCGGAAGGGTCCGATAGACCTGCCAGCTTCCGCCGCCGGAGGACGAGCGCTGATAGCGCGCGTGGGCGCTTTTCCAGAGCGGGTTTTCCTTCGGGGTATTCCAGATCACCTGCGGATCGGGGCGAATCAGGACGATATCCTTCCATCGTTCGAGTTTTTCGCCGCCGGACGCATCGATCAGCTCATAGTCTTCCCAGTTTGCGACTCTCAAGAGGATTCCCTCGTTTCTCTATACTTCGATCAGGTCAGCTTTTCGCGGATGACGTCCGCAACGCCGTTGGCAACGGCGGCGATTTCGTCGCGGTCGATTCCCTCGACCATCACGCGCAGCAGCGGTTCGGTTCCGGAGGGACGAACGATGATCCGGCCGTTTTGGCCGAGCTTTTCCGCCGCGGCCTTCACCGCCGCCTGGACGGTTTCTTCCCCGGCGAAGCGCTCCTTGCCTTCGTTCGTGACCTTGACGTTGACGGAGACCTGCGGATAGGTCTGCATGCAGGAGGCAAGCTCGGAGAGCTTTTTGCCCGTCTTTTTCATCACGGCGAGAACCTGCGCCGCGGTCAGCTGGCCGTCTCCGGTCGTTGCAAAGTGCTTGAAAATCAGGTGGCCGCTCTGCTCGCCGCCGAGAACGTAGCCCTTGTCGAGCATTTCTTCAAGGACGTAGCGGTCGCCGACCTTCGTCGCCGAGAAGTTGAGGCCGGCCTTTTCGCAGTATTTGATCAGGCCGAGATTCGAAAGGATCGTTCCGACGATCGTGTTGCCGTCGAGCGTTCCTTCTTTTTTCAGCTGCGTGCCGACGAAGGCCATGATCATATCGCCGTCGACGAGGTTTCCGTTTTCATCGACGCCGAGGCAGCGGTCCGCGTCGCCGTCGAAAGCGAAGCCCGCGGCGAGGCCGTTCTCGCGCACGTACTGCTGCAGAGATTCCAGATGCGTTGAGCCGCAGTGATCGTTGATGTTGATTCCGTCGGGCGTATCGTGGATCATACGGCACTTCACGCCGAGCGAGGAGAAGATCCGCTGCGCCGTAACCGACGAGGAGCCGTTGGCGCAGTCGAACGCGATCTCCATGCCGGAGAAATCCTCGGAAACCGTCGATTTGACGTGTTCGATATAATCGCCGAGCGGATCGCCCGCTTCGATCTCACGCCCGAGCGCCGCGCCGGAGAGCGGTTCCGCGGCCTCTTTTTCGCCGAGAATCAGCGCTTCGATCTCGTCCTCTACCGCGTCGGGGAGCTTATAGCCCGTGGAGCTGAAAATCTTGATGCCGTTGAACTCAAAAGAGTTGTGCGACGCCGAGATCATCACGCCCGCGTCCGCTTCGTAAAGCGAGACGAGATACGCGACCGCCGGGGTCGAGATCACGCCGAGCTTCTGAACGTTGGCCCCAACGGAGCAGAGCCCCGCCGCCAGCGCGTTTTCAAGCATATCGGAGGAGATGCGCGTATCCTTGCCGATCAGGATCTTCGGATGCGCGTTCCCCCCGCGCGAAAGCACGGCGGCCGCCGCACGGCCGATTTTGTACGCAAGCTCGTTTGTCAATTCGGTGTTCGCAACGCCGCGAACGCCGTCGGTTCCAAACAGTCTTCCCATATTATGTTAACCTCTCTTTTTTCAGAGTTTTTAAAACAGCGTTTGCTGGTTCTGGCCCGCGGCCGCCGAGGGCATCGGGATCCCGAGGTGGTCGTAGGCCGCCTTCGTAACGATCCGGCCGCGCGGGGTGCGCGACAAAAAACCGATCTGCATCAGATAAGGCTCGACGACGTCTTCGAGGGTGATCGACTCCTCGCCCACGATCGAAGCGATCGTTTCGATCCCGACCGGTCCGCCGTGATAGAAGCGGATGATCGCGTCGAGCATGCGGCGGTCGTTCGCGTCGAGGCCGATCTCATCGATTTCCAGCCGGTCGAGCGCAACGCGGGCGCTTTCGAGCGTAATGATCCCGTTGCTGAGCAGCTCCGCGAAATCGCGGACCCGGCGCAGCAGGCGGTTGGCGATACGCGGCGTTCCGCGCGAGCGCGAGGCGATCTCCAGCGCGCCTTCCTTTTCGATCATGATCCCGAGGATCCCGGCGCTTCGCTCCACGATCCGCGAGAGCTCCTCGGGCGTATACATCTCGAGGCGCAGGATCACGCCGAACCGGTCGCGCAAGGGCGCAGAAAGCTGGCCGGCGCGCGTGGTGGCGCCCACGAGCGTGAACTTCGGCAGCGGCAGATGATAGGAAGCCGCCATCTGGCCTTTGCCGTTGACGATATCGAGCGCGAAATCCTCCATAGCCGGGTAGAGGATCTCTTCGACCTGGCGCGAAAGGCGGTGGACCTCGTCGATAAAGAGAACGTCGCCGGCGGATAGATTCGTCAAAAGCGCCGCAAGGTCGCCCGGGCGTTCGATCGCCGGGCCGCTCGTGACGCGGAAATTCACCCCGAGCTCGTTGGCAATGATCCCCGCAAGCGTCGTTTTGCCGAGACCCGGCGGGCCGTAGAGCAGAACGTGGTCGAGCGCTTCGCCGCGCTTTTTCGCCGCGTTGATGAATACGCTCAGATTCTCCTTTGCCTTATCCTGCCCGACGTATTCCGAGAGCGTTTTCGGGCGCAGGGGGTTTTCGGTATCGAAATCTCCGGAGGTATATTCCGGCGAGGTGAGCCGGTTTTCAAAATCGAAGCCGTCTTCCGGCTGAAAATTCGTATGTTCCGTATAGGCCAAATGGATCCACCTCCCCGATTATTTCGAAGCCATCGCGCGCAGCGCGCGGGTGATCAGTTCCTCCACCGGCAGCGCGCTGTCGAATCTGCCGACAACCGCCGCGGCCTCAGAGGGCGTATATCCCAGAACGGTCAGGGCGTTGACCGCCTCCTGGGCGTTCTGAGAAGCCGAAATCTGACCCGCCGCCGAGAGCTGGCCGGCGTATTCCTCCGAGGCGCCGATCGAGGAGACCTTATCGCGCAGCTCAAGCACGATCCGCTGGGCGAGCTTCGGGCCGATCCCGTTCGCGCGGGCGAAGGCCTTGCTGTCGCCCGATGCGGCGGCAAGCGCTACGGCCTGGGGCGTCAGCTCGGACAAGATCGAGAGCGCCTTGCTCGCGGCAACGCCGGAGATCCCGTTTAGCAGCCGGAAGCAGTTCTGCTCGCTCTGCGAGAAAAAGCCGTAGAGATCCATCGCGTCCTCGCGCACCACGAGGGTTGTAAAGAGCTTTGCTTTTTCGCCCAAAGCCGGAAGCTGGCGCTGGGTATTGAGGCTCGTAAAGCATTTATATCCGACCCCGCCGCATTCGATGACCGTAACGCCGGGCTCGGTATGGACGAGCGTTCCCGTTAAGCTGTAAAACATCTTATTTTCCTCCGATCAGATTCTGGCGGTAAACCGCGCCGAGATGCTGGCCGTGGCAGATCGCCATCGCGAGCGCGTCGGCCGCGTCGTCCGGCTTCGGAAGCTCCGAGAGCCCCAGAAGACGGCGCGTCATCTCCATGATCTGCTTTTTTTCGGCGCGGCCGTAGCCGGTGACCGCCGATTTTACCTGCAGGGGCGTATATTCGTAGAAGGGGATCCCGTTTTTTTCGATCGCGAGCAGCGTTACGCCGCGCGCCTCGGCAACGCCGATCACGGTTTTCTGGTTAGAATGATAGAAGAGCTTTTCGATCGAAACCGCATCCGGGCGGTAGCGCCGGATGATCTCGTTGAGATCGTCGTAAATGACGGAAAGCCGCTTCGTAAACGCTTCGTCCGCCTCGGTCAGGATCGCGCCGTAGGAGATCGGGCGGTATTTCCCCGCGTTCGCGTCGATTACACCGTAGCCTACGATTGCATATCCCGGGTCGATCCCCAAGATGATCATAAGCATATTCCCCCTATTTTATAATCGATTTATTATACCACAAAACAATCAAAATGGAAACCCCTTTTTTTCACTTCGCCTGCGGCGCCTTGACTGAAGGCCGGGTGAAATTGAGGAAGCGAACGCCTCAACTGGTAACGCCCTTGGGAGGCGTACATTTCCACAGCGATAAAAAAGGAAGCCTTCTGAAAATCAGAAAGCTTCCTTGCTTGTCATTCCGAGGAGCGAAGCGACGTGGGAATCCGTACCCCTTTTTGATCAGGTCAACGTGAGGGCAGAAAGACCGCTCCTATCTCAGCAACTGCTGCCGGGCAGCGCACCTGCTCATACCTCCGGAGAACCATTCGTGTGCCGACCGCAGGTCCCGAGGGCAGAACGCAGGCGGCGAAAAGCAGTATTTCCTGCCGGGCGGCGCACCGACTTACTGCTCCGGAGAACCCTGCGAAAAGACAACGCTGCGGTTTTTCCATTTTCCGCGGCGGTAGGCGATAATCGTGATCGCCGCGCCGATGAGCCAGGAGGCCAAAAGCGAAATGAAGAGCGTAAGCGGATCGCCCTGGGGGTTTTCCGGTGTTTTCGAAAGATAGGCGAGCAGATAGGCGACCGGAACGCGGATAATGACCGTTGAGATCAGGGAGATCCACATCGGCGTCATCGTATCGCCCGCGCCGCGCATGATGCCGGAGAGGCACTGCGTCACCGACATCGCGATATAGCCCGCGGCAAGGATCAGCATCATCTTCATCGCGAGGGTGACGAGGTCTTCCGTCTCGGTAAAGATCCGCATCAGGTAGCGGCCGAAAATCAGGATCGCCGCCGTCAGCACAACGGTCGTCCCGGTAGAGATCAGCGTTCCGTCGCGCGCGCCTTTTTTGACGCGGTCGAGCCGTCCGGCGCCGACGTTCTGGCCGGCGAAGGTCGTCATCGCCGTTCCGAACGAGAAGTTCGGCATCATCGCGAAGCCGTCGACACGCATCACGATCACGTTTGCGGCAATGACCGCCTCGCCGAAGCTGTTGGTCAGCGACTGGACGAGAAGCATCGCCATCGAGAAGATCGCCTGGGTCACGCCGGAGGGAAGTCCGAGGCGGATCACGTTCCAGGAAAGGCGTTTTTCGAGTTTCAGATAGCGCGTTCCGGTATCGAAAATATCCTTCATGCGCATCAGCTTGAGCATGCTCAGGACCGCCGAGATCACCTGGGCGATCACCGTTGCGAGCGCAACACCCGCGACGCCGAGGCCGAGCGAGGCGACGAAGAAGATATCGAGGCCGATATTGAGGATGCAGGCGATCAGCAGATACAGCAGCGCGGAGAAGGAATCGCCGAGGCCGCGCAGGATCCCGCTGAGGATATTGTAAAACGCGAGGCCGATCACCCCGTAAAAGAGGATATAGAGATAATCCGCGCACCAGTCGATGATGCTCTCGGGCGTATTGAGAAGCCGCAGCATCGGCTTCGTTACAAAGATCGCGGAGAGGCTGATGATCACGGAGACGATGAAAATCAGGCTCAGCGAAATGCCGATCGTCTTTGAAAGATTCTCGCGGTCTTTCGCGCCGTAGTACTGCGAAACCATGATCCCGGCGCCGGTTGCGACGCCGACGAAGAGGACGAGCAGCAGATTGAACACCGGCGATGCGCTGCCGACCGCGGCGAGCGCGTTGTCGCCGACGTAGCGGCCCACAACGATGCTGTCCACCGTTCCGTAGAGCTGCTGCGCGACGTTGCCGATCAGCATCGGGACCGTAAAGGCCACGATTTTTCCCGCGGGGCTGCCCTGCGTCATATCCGTTGCGCCGAATAATTTCTTGATGTTCACGGAGATTCCCTTTCTTTTCTGCCGTTCTGCGGGACGCTGTGCATGCGCCCTTTGCAAAGGTAGATCGATCCTAAAATTCCAATTGTTATTATAGCACGACGTTCCTCTTTGGAAAATAGAAACGCAGCAAAAAAAGAGACGAAGTTTCCGCCGCTTCGTCCCTTTTTTTCGGTGATTTCCGATATCATAATTTGCGATCGTTTTTTTCCTTCAGTTTCCCGTTTCAAAACGTTCCGTTCGAACGGCAAGCTCGGGCGTCAGTTCGGCTTCGAGGAGCAGGCCGTTTTCGGTATATTCTTCCGAGATTACGCTGCAGTCGCGGCGGATCCGCGCGGCAAGGGCGCTTTCGGAAAACGGCAGCAGGAGCTTTTTCCGCACCGGCAAAAGGCCGAGGATCTCTTCGATCCGCAGAAGCAGCGTATCGAGCCCGAGGCCGGTTTTCGCGCTGATATAGACGCGTTCGCTCGTCCCGAGAAAATCGTTGATCCCGAGCAGATCGCATTTGTTGAAGACGGAGAGGATCGGCGAAACACAGCCGAGATATTCAAACAGCTCCTGCGTCACCCGAAGGTGCTCCTGCGTCTCCTCGGAGGAAGCGTCGCAGATATTGAGGATCAGATCGGCGCCGGCAGCTTCTTCAAGCGTCGATTTGAAGGCTTCTACAAGGTGGTGCGGCAGTCTCCGGACCAGGCCGACCGTATCGATCAGCATGACCTGGGCGCCGTGCGGCAGGCGCAGCGCGCGGGAGGTCGGATCGAGCGTTGCGAAGAGCATATCCTTTGCAAGGACTCCGGCGTCGGTCAGCGCGTTCATCAGCGTGCTTTTGCCGGCGTTGGTATAGCCGACGAGCGCCACGCAGATCACCCCGTTCTTTTTCCTTCGTTCGGCGAGCAGGCTGCGGTGTTTTTCCACCTCGGCGAGCTTTTCCTTGATCGTATCGATCCTGCGGCGGATATGACGCCGGTCGGTTTCGAGCTTCGTTTCGCCCGGGCCGCGCGTACCGATCCCGCCGCCTAAACGCGAGAGCGCGGTTCCTTTTCCGGAAAGGCGCGGCAGGAGATACTGAAGCTGGGCGAGCTCCACCTGGAGGCTGCCCTCGCGCGAACGGGCGCGCAGCGCAAAGATATCGAGGATCAGCATCGTCCGGTCGATCGTGCGCACGTCGGTTTCTGTTTCGATATTGCGGATCTGCGTCGGCGAAAGCTCGCAGTCGAAAATCAGCAGATCGATTTCGAGCGCCGCGCACTGGTTGGAGATTTCTTCCAGGAACCCGCTCCCGACGCAGGTGGCGCTCTCCGGCGCGGGACGCTTCTGGATCATCGCGCCGCAGGGTTCCGCGCCGGCGCTTCGGGTCAGTTCGTAGAGCTCAGCCATCGAGACTTCGGCGTCGTATTCGCCGGTATCGACGGCGACCAGCAGCGCGCGCTCCGCTTTTTGTTCGTTTTCGTACATGATATCCCTCGTTTTCTGCCATTGAAAAGGGTTTCCCCCGTTTATCATTTCCGTTTTCCGGGCGCGCGATGCGTCAGCATTCAAAGGTTCTCTCTGCAGCTTCCAGGATTTTATGGACGGCGGCGAAGAATTCGCCGTTGTTTTTGACGATCACGTCCGAGGTTTTGAGATAGAGCGTCCGGCGCTGCTGAACCAGTTTTGCGATCGCCGATTTTCCCGAAGAAAGCGGCCGCCCGCGCGTTGCAAGCAGGCCGGGATCGCGGTCGATCAGGATCACGATGCTGTTCTGGCGCAGGTTCCGTCGGTTTTCCTCCCTCAGGATCGCGCCGCCGCTCGTTGCGATCACGGCGCCGCTTTTCGCGGTATATTCGCGCAGGATCTCCTCCTCGAGCGCGCGGAACGTTCCTTCGTCGGCCTGAGAGAAGATTTCCGGGATCGTTTTTCCGGCTTTTTTCTCGATCTGGGCGTCGATATCGTAGAACGGCCGGCCGGTAAAGCGCGCAACCTTTTTGCCGAGGCCGGTTTTGCCGCAGCCGGGCATCCCGATCAGAAGAATGTTGCGCCGCCGTTTCTGGAGCAGAGCGACCGTCTCCCGAAGTTTTGCGTCGGGAAAACCGTTCCCGTACGCAAGCTCCGCCGCACGCATGCAAGAGGCCGCGAGCATCCACAGACCGCCGGCAAAGGGGATTTTCAGCGCCGCCGCCTGCTCCAAAAGGCGCGTGCGCAGCGGACGCGAGACGAAATCGAGCACGCCTTCGCAGTTTTTATAAGCCGCAAGATCGGCCGGGGCCTGCTCCGAATGCGGGAAGGATCCGGCCGGGGACGCGTTGATCAGAATCTGCGCCGTTTCGGCGATTTCCCCGCGGTGCTCCGCTTCCTGCGGCATCAGCTCGCCGCCGAGCTCCCGCACGGCGTATCGCGCGGCGTTCGCCCGTTCGCTTTTGCCCCCGAAAACCAGGACCTTTTTCCCGACAAAGGAGATCCCTGCTTTTTTCGCCATCGCGGCAACGCCGTCGGGCTCGGTGTTTTCGCCGAAAAGCGTTCCGTCCGCGCGCCGCAGAAGCAGATCCGCGCCGAGCGCCTGCGCCCGGGGCGAGAGCTCCGCGCAGAAGGGCAGAACCGCCCGGCGGTAAACCGGCGCGACGCAGAGCGCACGAAAGCTGCCGGCGCCGAGAACCGCGCCGAGCTCCTCTCTCCCGGAAAGGATCGCGCCGAACGCAGGTTCCTTAAAGCCGAGCGCCTCAAAGACCGCCTTCTGCTCGTTTCCCGGGGGCTGATCGCCGATCGTTCCGAATTCAAATTCCATGGTGTTTCCTTATCCGTTCGCCTTCAGCGGTGTTCCCGCATGCGCGCAAGGCTGCGCCGCTGATAGGCGCGGCTCAGCTCGAGCAGTTTTCCGAAGAGCTTTTCCGCGTAGGGCGCAAGCTCTTCGCCTGCAGTCTCCGCCGCGCGCGCAAGGATCTCCCGCTCGCGGGCTTCGTCGCGCAGGAAAAGGCCGTCTTTTTGCTTGAGCTGCGCGATTTCAAGCGACGTTTTCATCCGTTTTTGAAACAGCGCGAGGATTTCGTTGTCGATTTCGTCCATCTTCGCGCGATATTCGCGTAAATCCGCCATAGCGTCCTCCGTTCTTCAGAGCATCAGATCGGCGATCGCGATCGCCGCCGCCGCTTCGATGCAGGGCACCGCGCGCGGCGCGATGCAGACGTCGTGCCGTCCCTTGATTTCGAGCGTCTGCGCTTCGTTCGTTTTCAGGTTCACCGTCTCCTGCGCAAGCGCGATCGAAGAGGTCGGCTTGATCGCCGCGCGGAACAGAAGCGGCATTCCTGTGGAAAGTCCGCCCAATATCCCGCCGCTGCGGTTCGTTTTTGTTATAATCTTGCCGTCTTTGAACCCGTAGGGATCGTTGATTTCGCTGCCGAAGCGCTTTGCCGCCTCGAAGCCGGCGCCGAATTCGATCCCCTTGACCGCCGGAACGGCGAATACTGCCGAGGAAATGCGGTTTTCAAGCCCGTCGAACATCGGCTCGCCGAGCCCGACGGGAAGCCCGAGGACGCAGCATTCGATCACGCCGCCTACGGAATCGCCCGCTGCCGCCGTTTTTTCAAAGAGCGCTTCGAACGCTTCGGCTTTTTCTTCGTCCAAAACGGGGATTCGGCGCTTTTGCGGGAGGAGAAGCTCGCTTTCATCGCGCATCAGCGGATCAAAGGACCGATCCGAAACCGCGCCGGCCGAAAGGAGATGCGCGCCGACCGAAACGCCTTTTTCCGAAAGGAACTGCAGGCAAACGGCGCCCGCGAAGCAGAGCGGCAAGGTCAGCCGCGCGGAAAAATGGCCGCCGCCGCGGTAGTCGTTCGCGCCGCGGTATTTGACAAACGCCGGATAATCGGCGTGGCCGGGACGCGGCAGATCGCGTGTTTTTTCGTAATCGCCCGGCCGCGCGTCTTCATTTTCAAAAACGGCGCAGAGCGGCGCGCCGCAGGTCTTTCCTTCGAACAGACCGGAGAGGATTCTCGGCCGGTCGCTCTCGCGCCTCGCGCTCGAAGCAGCGCCGCCTCTTCCCGGCGCGCGGCGATCGAGAAACGCTTCGATCTGCGGAAGATCGAGCGCTTTGCCCGCGGGGAGCCCGTCGATCACAACGCCGAGCCCTTCGCCGTGGGACTGGCCGAAAATGGAAATCCTGATCTTATTGCCGAACGTCGACGACATACGCCTCGCCTCCTGCCTGATTCCAGCAACTGAAAAATTCGGGATATGATTTATGAACCGCCTCTGCGCCGCGGATCAGAACCGGGCTTTTGCAGAGGCAGGCGGCCGCCGCCGCGCTCATCGCGATCCGGTGGTCGCCGAAGCTCTCGACGGTACCGCCCGAAAGCGCGCCTTTTCCGAAAACCGTAAGCGAATCTTCGCCCGCTTCGCATTCTCCTCCGAGCGCGCGGATCATCGCGCAGACCGACGCAACCCGGTCGCTCTCCTTGCCGCGCAGGCGGCCGGTATGTTCGAACCGAACCTTGCCGCGCACCGCGCAGGCGCAGACGGCAAGCGGCGGGATCAGATCGGGAAGATTGCGCGCGTCGATTACGGCGCCGCCGCAAAGCCTTTTGAGGATCGCGCGGAAATCCTCCTCTCGCGGAGATGTTTCGCGCAGGCCTTCGATCTTCATCCCGGCGCCGAGGTAATTTGCCGCGAAGAAGAACGCCGCCGCGCTTTCGTCCCCCGCAACGGTGATCTTCCCCGGAGAGCGGTAGAAAGCGTTTTCCGAAACCGTATAAACGCCGCCTTCCTCCCCCGTTTCGATCCCGAATTCGCGAAGAGCGCAAAGCGTCATTTCGGCATACCCGGCGCTGACGAGACCGCCCGAAAGGGTTACGCGCCGCGTCCCGGACAAAAGCGGAAGCGCGAGCAGCAGACCCGTAAGATATTGCGAACTTTGCTCGCAGGAAACCGTAAAAATACCGGAGCGCAGTTTTCCTTCGGCGCGCATCGGCAAAGAATCGGAAGAAAAGAAACACCCGTTTTTCCGCAGCGCATTAAGAAGCGGGCCGTTCGGACGCAAAGGAAGCCGCCCGCGGCCCCTGAGCTCAAAGCGGTCGTAAAGCGCCGCCGCGACCGGCAGCAGAAACCGCAGCGTTGAGGCGCTTTCGCGGCAATCGAGCACCGGCG
>CACZON010000077.1 GCA_902782805.1 Oscillospiraceae bacterium | reverse complement strand
TCTCGACACGCGGTTTTGGAGACCGCTGCTCTACCAACTGAGCTATGCCCCTATATTCTGCTGACTTTTGCATTTTATCATGTTTTATCTGCTTTGTCAACAGGAAAAATCGTCTCAAAGGACGCAATCTTTCCCCTTTGCCGCGCCGCCTCATGCCGCGCAATACGGCTGATAATACTGCCTGAAGCCGCATTTTTTCGCAAATCTCTTGTGCATCGCTTTTCTGCATGTTATGATCAATATAATAATGGCAATATTGTCATTTTTTTGCGGGTACGTTCAAAAAACGCCCGTTTATCCGAAACGCCATAAAAAGGAGTGGTTCACTTGGCAAAGAAAATCGCTGCGATTCTTCTCGGCGTACTAAACGCCGCGCTGATCGCGCTGATCGTCGTATCGGCTGCAACCGGCTGGCGTCTCAGCCTGCTTTCCCCTGCGGCGGTCGACGAAACGACGCCCTACGCTTCTTCGGGGAGCTACGAATCTGAAAAGCCCTCTGCGCAGAGCTCCCACGCTTCGTCGCAGAAGCCTCAATCCTCGGCGCCTTCCGAAGCGCCCTCAAAGGAACCGGCCAGGGAATCCTCCGGGGAGCCTTCCGAAGCGCCCTCGCAGGAGTCCTCGGGCGAAACCTCTGAAACCTCGAAAGCAGCTTCGAGCGAAGCTTCGAAGGCATCCTCTGAAGCCTCAAAAGCAGCTTCGAGCGAAGCTTCAAAAGCTTCCTCCTCCGAATCCTCAAAAACGGCTTCGAGCGAAGCCTCAAAGGCTTCTTCCGAATCCTCGAAAGCTTCTGAAGCAGAGCCGAAGCGCACCGTTCCCGACGCTGCGATCATGAGCACGCAGGCGAACGCCACCCTGCGTGAGATGGACGCCTTCACCGCGAAGGACGGCTGGCTCTACATTACCGACGAGGCGGAGCCGATCGGCGATTTCAGCCTGCTCACCGGCGGCTGGCGCGCGATCATGATCTCCGACCCGAACGGCGACGTCTTCTACGATTTTATGAACGCGGAGCTCTCCGGCGTTAAAGGAAAAGTCACCGTTACGCTCAACTGGGCGGACCGGTATTTCCAGAACGGCGGCGCCACCATCGACGCGCGCGGCTATCCCTCCGACCTGAACGGGACCTTCGACGGAAAGCAGATCAAAGCGGTCGGCGACGGCGCGATCATCCTGGTCGGTTTCTGCTACGATCCCGGAACGGGGCTGGAATACGCCTGGGGCGAATACACCTGGACCGACGGCGTCAAGGGCTATATCGGTCTGATCCGATAAGAGAAGGAGGAGAAAACAGATGGCATCCTTTTGTGTAAACTGCGGAAAAAAGCTGGAAGACGGCACCGTCTTCTGCCCGCAATGCGGAACCCGCGTCATTTCGGCCAAAGCCGGTTTTCAGGCTCCGCAGAATCCGCCGCAGCGCAAGAAAAAATCGACGGGCTGGACCGTACTGCTGATCGTATTTGCAGCTCTGCTCGTCGCCGAGCTCGCGGTCGCGGCGTTCGTCGCGCCCGGCTTCCTCGTGCGCCAGAAAATCGAGCCCGAACCGGTTTCCCCCGGAAAATCGGCGGTAAACGCCTCCCCTTCCAACGCCGGGCAGATGCTCGAGTACGCGCGTGAGCTCGAGGAAAACGGTCAGTACGAGGCGGCGGCGCAGATCTATTCCATGCTGCCGGACGAAATTCTGAAGGACGCGGAGCAAGCGGGAAAAGCGCTCGTGGACGGTACGCCCGGGAAGCGCCGGATGGACGCGCTCGAGCAAGCGCGCGATTTCCTCAATGACCTCGACGAATGGAAGGAGGATTAAAACATGAAACGGATTTTCTCTCTTTTCACGGCGTTCGTTCTGACGCTGATCTTCCTTTCGAATCCCCTGCCCGCCTCGGCCAATCCGTTTTCCGGTGACAACGTCGTAACGGTGGAGACGACCTCCGGCTTTAACTACACGCCCTCCGATTACGCGGACGACCTCGCGGATCTCGGCGAGAAAATGGACGGCAAGGATCAGGAAACGGAGAAGGAAGGGAAAAATCAGAGCGAAGCGCAGAAGAAATTCTCCGAATTCTTCGAGAAAAAAGGCAAGAAGCTCCCAAACGCCGACGAACCTTCCGAAAACGGCCGTTCCGGCAAAACGTTCCTGGAGGACGTTTCGGAAAAGACGAAAAAGGCGCAGGATATGGCGGAGAAGTATTCCGCCAACGGCGAGGACAACGCCGAGGAATCCTCCGGCCC
>CACZON010000076.1 GCA_902782805.1 Oscillospiraceae bacterium | reverse complement strand
CCGGCGGAGTATCCAGAAGCTCCGGATTTCTCATAAACTTTTTGAAATAGCGCATCGAGCGTGCAAAATACAGCCCGTCGCAGAAGCGCTCGTCCGTTACGAAGCCGAGGGTCAGGATCTTTCCCTCCTCGATCGCGCCGTTATGCTGATTGACGACCGGCTTCCTTCGTTCTTTTCCAAGACCGACGAAGATCCCGGTGGTTCCGAATTCGTAAACGTGGTGATAGAGATAGTTGATTCCGAGCGATTTGAGATTCGTGATAAAGAACGAGGTATGAAAGGGCGACGCGTCGATGATCGCGCGGGGCATGATTTCGTGGCGGTCGAGGAATTTCATCAGACCAATAAACGCCTTGATGAGCCAGCCCGGCATATACATGATCACGCGGGCCATCTTATCCGTTCCGTTCTCGCTGTTGGTCATGGTGTCGGCAATAATGCCGTCGATCTGCGCGCGCACCTGTTCGAGCGTTTCAAGACCCTCGAATTCGAATTTCAGCGTCGTTTCCGCGGATTCGTCGCGCAAATTTCTCTGGACCGCCATCGAGCTCCAGATCTTGTAGCGCGTATAGATTTTGCCGTTCATCACGAACCGGTTGAGCGCCGGGCGCAGCGCCATGGTGCGCACGATCGCTGCGATAATGATATGAGCGTAGGTATATTTTACGCCGGTTTCTTCCTTTTTCTTTTTGATGTATTCATCCAGCGGTGCACAGTCGAAATCGTCGTTGTACATGGTCATGGAATCCGTACGGGTTTTCATGATATAAGGAATAATCCGCTCGAGCGGATCGATCTTCTTTACACGTCTGCCGTCGTATCTCTTGCCGAACATAGTCACCCTCCTGATCTGCTCTTGTCTTCATTATAACAGTCTCTTTTGGCAAAAACAACTGCAAAAGCAAATATTGTTCATTTTTTGTTAACAATCTTTTTTTGATTTTTCCGCCGTTTTTGATATTGTCAAAGCCATTATTTTCGTGTATGATATAGGATGTATGATTATGATTACATCGTCCGACGGAGGAATTATAGAATGAAACTGAAAAGATGGATTTCCGTGTTCCTGATCGCGGCCGTTCTCCTGAGTTTCTTCGGGCTCGGCGCTTTTGCAGCGCAGAACGGTGCGGCGCCGAGAAGCGGAATTCTTCCCCATTTCCATCGGCTCTCGAGCGTCGGAGAAGAACCGGCCTCCGAAGAGCCTCCGGAAGAACCCTCGGAGGAACCGAGCGAGGAACCTGCGGAAGAGCCAAGCGAGGAACCTTCACAGGAGCCGAGCGAAGAGCCCTCGGAAGAGCCGAGTGAAGAGCCCTCAGAGGAGCCGAGCGAAGAACCTTCGGAGGAACCGAGCGAAGAACCCTCGGAAGAGCCGAGTGAAGAACCTTCGGAAGAGCCGAGTGAAGAACCCTCGGAGGAACCCGATCCCGAACCGGATCCGGACGACGAGCCGGACGATGAACCGGACGACGAGCCCTCGGAAGAGACGGGAAGCAGCGCTTCCGAATCCTCCAGCCAACCCGAAGCGCCTTCTTCGGCGGAACCGGAACCATCTTCAGAGGCAAAACCGTCCTCCGAAGCGATCCCCACCGAAGCCGACCCCGCCGAGAACGCATCTTCTCAGGCTCCGGCCTCGAGCGCATCGGGCAATTCCTCTTCCTCCGGTCAGAACAAGATCGGCGGAAAGCTGATCCTGATCGGAATCCTCTTCTTCGCCCTTGCGGCAATCGGGATCTTCCTGTTCGTCTATCTGCTCTTCGTGCTCCCGAAGATCAAAGCGAAAGGGCTCGCGGCGAAGGCCGGGAATCTTGACGAAGACGAAGCGCCGGCGGAGGAAGACGACGGGTTCGACGTTGCGGATCACTTCGATGAAGAATACACCGATATTTCAAAATTCGGCAAAAAATAAAAATAACGAACGCAGATAAAAGCGCTGAGAGAAAGCATCTCTCAGCGCTTTTTCTTATTTCAATTTCTCATAAGGCAGAATATGGAAAACAAGCGAACCGCTTTTAAAGGGCAGAACGGCTGCTCAACGCTCGGCAATCCCTTGCCGGGCATCGCACCTGCGCACAGTACCGGAGAACCCTGCGTGATTAAGACTGGCCGCGAAGGCGTAAAAACCTCCATTTGCCGGAACGGTAGCGCAGAACGATCAGGAAGGTGCGCAGAAGCTGATCCGCCATCAGCGCGAACCAGGCGCCCCACAGCTCGAGCCCGAAGACTTTGACGAGCAGCAGCGCAAGACCGCTTCGAATGAGCAGAACGGTGATGAACATGACCATCGCCGTATAACGCGTATCTCCCGCGCCGCGCAGGCCGCCGGAAACGATAAACTGGCTCGACTGAACGGGCTGGATCGCTCCGACCATAATCAGGATGCTGCCGCCGAGCGCAACGATCTCCGGCGTGCTGTTATAAAGGCTTACCACGCTGCGGCCGAAGATTATCAGCGCGGCGCCGAGGACGATCGAAACGATCAGGCCGACCCGCCGCGTATGGCGCGTATAGATTTCCGCCATATCGTAGCGCTTCTTGCCGAGGCTCTGGCCCATCAGGGTCGTCGCGGCGTTCGAGATCGCCTGGCCGGTCATAAAGCTCATCGCCTGGATGTTCATGCAGATGACGTGGGTCGCGTACTGAATATCGCCGAGTCCGGCGACGGTGCGCGTATAGATGATCATGCCGGCGCGCATAAAGAGCTGCTCGATCATCGAGGGGACGCCGATCGAAACGACGTTTCCGAGAATCGTTTTGTCGAGATGGAATCTTTCCTTGAAGCTGACATAGATATAGCGGTTTTTATTGAGAACGAAGACCATCGCGATGATGAACGCGACCGTCTGGCCGATCACCGTAGCGATCGAAGCGCCGACAACCTCCAGCTTCGGGAATCCGAATTTGCCGTAGATCAGCATATAGTTGAATACCAGGTTGACGACGTTCGCAACCGTATTGTACATCAGCGGCGTTTTCGTATCGCCGATTCCGCGGAGAACGGCCGTTGTCGTAAAGGTCATACAGAGCGGAACGAAGCCGTACATCTGGATCCGGAAATAATCGACCGCATAGTTGAAGGTGGTATCCGAGATCCCGCTGCCGGCCATAAAGCGGAGCAGCGGCGCGGCAAAGATCGAACCGATCACCATGAAAAATCCCGCGAGGCACATATTGAGCAGCAGCGACTGTCGGTAAACGACGTTCGCTTTTTCGCGGTTCCCCTGGCCGCGGAATCGCGCGACCATCGCCGTTGAGCCGACGTTGAGCGCCTGGATCATCGTCATCAAAAGGAACTTCGGCTGCGCGCTCAGGCCGACGGCGGAAAGTGCGGAAACGCCGGCTTCGCCGGGGATCTGGCCGACCATGATCTGGTCCGCCATGCTCGTAAGCTGCGTTAAAACCAGCTCGAAAAACGCTGGCCACGCGATGCGAAGAACGTCTTTGTAGAGCATCGAATGGGTTACGCCTTCCGGCATCGGTGCATGGGTCAGCTTTGAGTCACGGGGCGGAATATCCTCTTCCCTTCCCGGGGGAAGGTCGTCGAGCGTGATCGGCACCACCTTTCCTCTGGTTCTCGTTTGGGGCGAGTTCGAAGCCGCCTGGGCTTCTTTTTTCTCTTCTTCCAATCCTATCGCCTCTTTTTTTATTCAATAATCGCAAATATTATAACATAAGCAGAGAAAAACCGCAATCATAAGGGAAAACAGAAACTATTGCAGGGAATTCCCCGTAAATTGGCGGTTTTTTGCGGATCGATTTTCTTTTTTGCAGCTTTTCGAAAATTGAATTAAAAAATCAAATCGGCATTTTCCTCAACGCGATATGCCGCGTGATACGCTTTTTCAAGCGGGATCCAGCGCCCGAGAAACATCGGCAGCTTCTCTTCTCCGTTGCGCTGCAGGACCCTTTCGCGCTGCTCGGAAGCCGTCGCCTTTAAAAACACGGTCAGATCGTAGAACGCGCGCAGCTCTGGATGCTGGCTGTAGGAGCCTTCCACGATCCGCAGGCGGGAAGCGCCGATCTTCCGGCTTTCGTGAATTTGAAAATCCGCGGTCGAGAGGATCCCGTAGGAAAACGCCGCAGCGTCGTGAAGATGCGGGGCAACCTCCCGGAGGAACCGTTCACGATGGACGTTGCCGCCGGGCTCGGCGTAACGTTCGGGCGTGCGCAGAGAAAGCGGCAGGTAGAAATCGTCCATATGGATCGCGTCGACGCCGTACCGTTCTGAAAGCCGGGCCGCGAGGGTCGTTTTGCCCGCGCAGGAATCTCCGTCGATCGCGACGGCGACCGTCTCTTTTTCCGAAAGCAGGCGGTCGATTCTCTCATAGAGCACCGCGAAATCCCGTTGTGTCATCCGTATTCCTCCTTCGCACCGGGCCGTTTTTTCTATTTTAGCATGCCGAAAACAGTTTTACAAATCAAATCCTGCGAAACGGTTGCTTTTTTACAGGAAAGAATTTATACTGATATGGATAACGAATACTGGAGTACGATTTTTATGGAACCGAAACATACAAAACTCAGGCTGCTGCGGCGCTTTCTGCGCGGGAGCATCCCGCTTTTTCTGTTGAGCATTTTCGCGGCGTTTCTCGTAACCTTCCTCGAAATGGTCAACCCGCAGATCATCCGCTATACGATCGACAGCGTCCTCGGAACAGAGGCTTCCTCGCTGCCGGAAATTGCCAACCGTCTGATCCGCTCGATCGGAGGGCGTGATTTCCTGCGCGCGCATCTCTGGATTTTAGGGATTGCCGTTGCGGCGGTCGCGGCCTGCTCCGCGATTTTCCGCTTTATCAATATGCTCTTCAACACGAAGGCGGCCGAAACGCTGACGAAAACCATGCGCGATCTGCTTTTTTCCCACATTCAGCGTCTGCCGTTTTCCTGGCATATGGAGAACCAGACGGGCGATATGATCCAGCGCTGCACCTCCGACGTGGATGTGATCCGCGATTTTATCTCCGAACAGCTGACTTCCGTCTTCCGGATCGTCCTGCTGCTCGTTCTTTCGCTGACGTTCATGTTCTCGATGAACGTCAAGCTCTCGCTCGTTGCGGTCGTTTCCTTCCCGCTGATCATCGCTTTCTCGGCGTTCTTCCAGGGAAAGATCTCGAAATATTTCACCAAATGCGATGAAAACGAGGGCGTGCTCTCGACGATCGCCCAGGAAAACCTGACCGGCGTGCGCGTGGTGCGCGCGTTCGGGCGCGAAAGCTTTGAAAAAGAAAAATTCGAAAAGCAGAACGTTCTTTATACCAACGCATGGATGAAGCTCTGCGCCTGGCTGACCTATTTCTGGGCGACGAGCGACTTTATCTCGGCGGCGCAGGTCATGCTGATGATCGTCGTCGGTTCGGTGATCTGCGTGCGCGGCGATATGACCTCCGGCGAGCTGGTGGCCTTTATCGCCTACAACGCGATGCTCGTCTGGCCGGTGCGCCGGCTCGGGCGGCTGATCGCGGATATGAGCAAATCCGGCGTATCGCTCTCGAGAATCGCCTATATCATGGACAGCGAACCGGAGACGGACGCTCCGGACGCTTCGACTCCGCCGATCGAGGGCAACATCGAATTTCGCAACGTTTCCTTCTCCTATAACAACGAACGCAGCAGCGGGATCATCCTCGACCGCGTTTCTTTCAAAATCAAAAAGGGCCAGACCTTCGGTATTCTGGGCGCGACCGGCTCCGGAAAATCGACCCTCGTCCATCTGCTCAACCGGCTTTATCCGGTAACGGAAGGCGAAATCACCGTAGACGGGATCGATATCACGAAGATCAAAACCGATTATCTGCGCCGCAATATCGGCATCGTTCTGCAGGAGCCGTTCCTCTTCTCCGGAACGATCCGCGAGAACATCGGAATCACGAGCGACGCGCTCACGCAGGAGGATATCCGCGAGGCCGCCTCGATCGCCTGCGTCGACGATGCGATCGAGAGCTTCGAAAAAGGCTACGATACGATCGTCGGCGAGCGCGGCGTAACGATCTCCGGCGGTCAGAAGCAGCGCGTTGCAATCGCGCGGATGCTGACCCAGAAAACGCCGATCATGATTTTCGACGATTCTCTTTCGGCCGTCGACGCGCAGACCGACGCGAACATCCGCCGCGCGCTCAAAAGCCGCATCAAGGACGCGACGGTAATCATTATCTCCCACCGCATCTCCACGCTGATGGACTGCGATCAGATCATCGTGCTCGAAAGCGGCCGGATCGCCGAACAGGGCACGCACGAAGAGCTGATCGAGCAGGGCGGCATCTATCAGGAAATCTACGAGCTGCAGACGGGAATCGGAGAGGAGGCGGAGCCGAATGGATGAACAGAGAGAAGACGCATATGTGAAGCTTCCGTTTTTCGGGCTTCGCAACCTCGTTCCGTTTTTGCGCAAATATAAGAAGATTCTCTTTTCGATGGTGCTCCTCGGAATTTTCGGCAGCATTTGCGACGTGATTATTCCGCTGTTCCAGAAATACGCGATCGACCATTTCGTAACGGACAAAACCCTTTCGAATCTGACCGCGTTTATTCTGCTCTATCTCTTCGTGATCCTCTTCCAGGTCGTCGTCAATTCGATCTCCGCCTATAACGCCTGCCAGATCGAGCTGTACGTCGGCCGCGATATGAAGCGCGAGAGCTTCAACCACGTTCAGACGCTTTCCTTCTCCTATTTCAGCCAGAATCCGGTCGGCTACATCCACGCGCGCATCATGAGCGATACGAACCGCATCGGCTCGCTCGTCTCCTGGAGCTTTATGGATTTCATCTGGCATATCACCTACGTGATCGGCGCGATTTACGTAATGTTCAGCATCGACTGGCGCCTGACGCTCTGCGTGATCGCGATCGTCCCGGTCGCAACGGTCGCCGCCGTTTTCTTCCAGAAAAAGCTGCTCTTCTTCAACCGTCGGATCCGAGAGATCAACTCGAAGATCACAACGAACTTCAACGAAGGCATCACCGGCGCGAAGACCTCGAAGGCGCTCGTGATCGAAGAGAAAATGGACCGCCATTTCGAAGCGGAAACCTCGAACATGAAGCGGACCTCCGTACGCGCGGCGAAAACCCGCTCGCTCTTTATGTCGACGATCTCCTTCTGCTCCTCGTTCGCGCTGGCGCTCGTTCTCTGGCGCGGCGGCATCATCGCCGAAGAAGGCGTTCTGTTTATCGGCACCTTCTCCGTTTTCATGTCCTACGCGCAGGGGATGATCGAGCCGATCCAATGGATGGTCGGAACGATCTCCAACCTCATTACGGTCCAGGTCAATATCGAGCGCTATACGAAGCTGATCCAGACGCAGTCCGACGTTGCCGATTCCCCGGAGGTCGCCGAAAAATACGGCGATACCTTCGAGCCGAAAAAGGAAGCCTGGGAACCGCTTTCCGGCGATATCGAATTTCAGGACGTCTCCTTCCGCTATCCGGACGGCGGCGAGATGATCCTCGAGCATTTCAATCTGAAGGTTCCGCAGGGGACGAACGTTGCGATCGTCGGAGAAACCGGCGCGGGAAAATCGACGCTTGTCAACCTGATCTGCCGGTTCTACGAGCCGACCGAAGGCCGGATCCTGATCGACGGCCGCGACGCCCGCGAACGCTCGCAGCTCTGGCTCCACAGCCACATCGGCTACGTGCTCCAGACGCCGCACCTCTTCTCGGGGACGATTCTCGAGAACCTGCGCTACGGCAATCCGGACGCTTCCATGGAGCAGATCGAAGCCGCGGTCAGAAGCGTTTCCGCCGACGAAATCATCGCCCGGATGGAGAAAGGCTACGACAGCGACGTCGGCGAGGGGGGCGATCTGCTCTCCACCGGCGAAAAGCAGCTTCTGAGCTTTGCCCGCGCCATCCTGG
>CACZON010000075.1 GCA_902782805.1 Oscillospiraceae bacterium | reverse complement strand
GGCTTCATGCACCGGAAAATCCGGGGCTTCATGCGTCGGAAAATCCGGGGCTTCATGCGTCGGAAAATCCGGGGCTTCATGCACCGAAAGATCCGGGGCTTCATGCACCGGAAGATCCGGAGCCTCGCGCACCGAAAGATCCGGAGCCTCGCGCACCGGCGCATTTGCCGCGGGCAAAACCGGCGCCGCGGGTTCTTCAGCGGCCGTTTCCCGGTCCTGCTTCCCGAAAAGCCGTTCGGAAAGCGTCAGCTGCCCTTCGAGCCGTTCCGGTTCCCTGTCCTTTTTAAAGTGAGCTCCTTTCAACGCCGCTCCCCCCTCGTTGTATCAAATACGATAATTCTTCGGAAAATGAGAAAAAGGGACAACCTGAATTGTCCCTTTTCAAACTCTTATTTAAGACGCTCTTTAACTTTCGCTGCCTTACCGACTCTGTCACGCAGATAGTAAAGCTTTGCTCTGCGAACACGGCCGCGGCGAACGACCTGAACGCCTCTTACGTTCGGCGAATGAAGCGGGAAGACTCTTTCAACACCGACGCCGTAGGAAACTCTGCGTACGGTGAAGGTTTCGGAGATGCCGGCGCCTTTGCGGGCAATGACCGTTCCCTCGAACATCTGGATTCTTTCTTTTTCGCCTTCGCGGATATTTACGCTGACTCGGACGGTATCACCGATCCCGAAAACAGGCAGCTCTTTCTTCTCAGAAGATTCCGCAATGAGTTTGAGTGCATCCATTTCTAAATTTTCCTCCTTAGTTTTCAGACATTCATGCGCAAACCATCGCAGAGGACTGTCCGCTTCAAAATCGGGTTTTGTCCCTCGATTGAACCCTGACGGCCGACCGGGCCGGCCGAAAGATTTCAGATACTCAAATACTATAACACATTCTTTTCGAAGATGCAAGTATTTTTTTCATTTATCGGAAGCTTTCTTTTTCCGCGTCGTAAAAGCCGATCCGTTCGATCTGCTGGAAGATCGAATAGCCGGAAAAATCGCGGATCGCTTCAAAAATCAGCTTCGGGCTGACGTTCTCCCGGCCGCTGCCGCAGGGCAGGATCATATGGGCGCGAACACCCTCCGGCGTTTCGGAAAATTCGATCGTCGCGAGATACGGCATCAGATCGAGCGTTTTGAATCCTCCGCGCGCCTTGGTCTTCTTCTGGATCAGATATTCCGGCAGCGAAAGGATGTCGCGGATCTTTCCGAAAAGCTCCTGCGGCGAAGCGTTCTGCGGCAGATAGAGTGCTTCGTATTCCCCAAAGGCAACTTCGCCGAGCTTCATCTCGGGGACCGTAACGTCGTATACTTCAAATCCCTGAGCGTTGTATTTGCGCAGAGACGAGAGGATCTCGCCGCGCGAAACGTCCTGCGTCAGAGTCAGATCGCAGAATTCCCGCCGGCCGCTCATCCCGAGCGAAAGCGGCTGGCCGAACGCAAAGTACATACGCTGATTGAAGCCCTGCGTATACCAGACCGGCAGCTTTGAGAGCTTCAGCACGCGCCCGAAATAACGCATAAAGTCGAGGTGCGAGGTAAAACGCAGCGGCCCGGTTTTCCGAAACCAGAGTCGGATATCTCCGTTCACGGGCAGACCCCTCCCTTCACTTTTCCGCAGGACGCGATGATCCCGCATCCGGCGCACTGTTCGCGGCAGTTCGCCGTGATCTCGGCGCGGTAGGCTTTTTCGCATTCGCGCCGGAGGAAACTCTTGGAAACGCCGTAGTCGATATGATCCCAGGGCAGAACTTCATCGAAATTGCGGCGGCGGTTCGCGTAGAACGCAGGATCGATGGAAAGATCGCGGAAAATTTCGAGCCAGCGCTCAAGCGAGAAGCACTGCTCCCAGCCGTCGAAGCGGATTCCGCGCTTCTGCGCTTCCAGCAGAACGGCGCCGAGTTTCCGGTCGCCGCGGGCGAAGACCGCTTCGAGGAAGCTCGTATCGGCATCGTGCCAGTTATAGCGGACGCGGCGCGACCGGACGTTTTTCGCAAGGAACATCTGTTTGTCCTTGAGCGTTTCGATCGGATCCTGCGGCTCCCACTGGAAGGGCGTGAACGGCTTCGGAACGAAGGAGGCGGTGCTGATCGTAACGGTGACGTTTCCGCGCGCGCGGACATTCTGCGGCGCGTGAAGATCGTATTCGTCGGCAACCATCTGCGCAAGCTCCGCGATCCCGGCGACGTCCTCGTACGTTTCGGTCGGCAGACCGATCATGAAATAAAGCTTGATCTTATTCCAGCCTTCGGCAAAGGCGATATCAACGGTTTTTCGAAGCTGCGGCTCGGTAACGTCTTTGTTGATAACGTCGCGCATGCGCTGGGTCCCCGCTTCCGGCGCGAAGGTAAGGCCGCCTTTGCGTACGGATTTGATCTTTTCCGTCAGCGCGGCGGAAAAACCGTCGACGCGCAGCGAAGGCAGGGAAATGCTGATCTTTTCCGCATCCGTCCAGGTATGGAGCAGATCGAGCAGCTCGTCGAGCTTTGAATAATCGCTTGTGCTCAAAGAGGAGAGCGAAATCTCATCGTAGCCGGTCGTCTCGCAGATCGAGCGGCACTGCGCCGAGATCACCTCGGGGCTCTTCTCGCGGACGGGACGGTTCATAAATCCCGCCTGGCAGAAGCGGCAGCCGCGGATACAGCCGCGGAAGACCTCCTCGACCGCGCGGTCGTGGACGATTTCGATCAAAGGCGTAACGAACGTTTCCGGATAATAGGAAGCGTCCATGTCCGGCATGATGCGCTTTTTGATTTTCGCGGGGGCGCCGTCCTTCGGCGTGACGGCGGCAACGGTTCCGTCCGCGTTGTAGGAAATCTCGTAAAGCGAGGGAACGTAGACGCCCTGGATCTGCGCGGCGCGGCGCAGGAATTCCGCTTTGCTCACGCCCTCTGCGCGGCACGCTTTATAGAGATCCATCACTTCGAGGTCGACTTCTTCCCCTTCGCCGATAAAAAAGAGATCGATAAAATCGGCGATCGGCTCCGCATTGGCGGCGCAGGGACCGCCGGCGACGACGATGTTGAAAAGCTCTTTCCGGTCGGCCGATTTCAGCGGGATCCCGCCGAGATCGAGCATATTGAGAACGTTGGAATAGGAAAGCTCGTACTGCAGGGTAAAGCCGATAAAATCGAATTCCGTAAGCGGATCGCCGCTTTCGAGCGCGTAGAGCGGGATCCCGTTTTCGCGCATCTTCTCTTCCATATCGATCCATGGCGCGTAAACGCGCTCACACCAGTAATCCGGGCGGGCGTTGAAGGCGCCGTAGAAGATCTTGATCCCGAGATGGGACATCCCGATCTCGTAAAGATCCGGGAAGCAGAACGCGAAACGAACGGATACGTCCGCTTTGTTTTTGAGGATGCTGTTCGGCTCTCCGCCGATATAGCGGGCCGGTTTTTCAACTTCGTACAGTATTTTTTCAAGGCGCTTGTCCATCGGGTAGCCTCCTGTTGTTTTCTCCGAATTCATTATAGCCGATCGGCGGCGTTATTGCAATCGTAAAGCCATGAAAATTCAAGAACCGGTTCTTTAAAAATCCTCTTTCTTCCGAAAAACAAGGCCGAACAGAAGATAGAGAAAGACGAACAGAAGCGAATAGTTGCCCTGCGAACTAAGCAAAGCGCGAACCGAAAGGACTCCGAGCGGCAAAAGGAAGAAAAACGAGCAGAAATAGACCGCCCTGCCTGCGGTTTCCCTTGAAAAGCACCCGGAGAGCAGCGCGAAAAGCGCGTTGCCGCCGTCGAGCGAAAGAATCGGCAGAAGATGCGCAAGGCCGAACCAGAAGCTCAGCCGCAGACCGAAAAAGCCCAGCAGCAGATTGGCTGCCGGGCCGGCGAGGCTCACGAGCGCGTCGTCGCGATAGGAAACGAGCGCGCTTCGTTTTTCAAGATCGATCCCGCAAAGGTGGAAGCGGATCCGCTTCGGCGGCGCTCCGAGAAGGAACTGCATCAAAAGATGCCCGCCTTCATGCGCGGCGATCACCGCCGCGGCCGCGGCGCTGCCTTTCCCGAGCAGCAGTAAAAGCGTGATGCTCGCGAAAAACGGAAACGAAAGCTCAAAGGAAATCCTGAGAATTCGAAATCGGATCATTCCTCGCCGATCAGTGCCGCCACGGCACGATCGATCGGCTCCTCGATCAGGATCGAATCCTCCAGGTGCGTAAAGTACCATTCGCGCACCGTTTCGTAGGTACTGCCGCCGATCGCCTTGAGCGCAAGGAGCAGCAGGATCAGGATCAAGCAGGCGATCGCCTGCAGAAGCGCAAAGCCGCCCTCTCCGCTTTTCTCCCGGCGCTTCGCCTCTTTCCGCTGCGATTTTTCATCCGCCTCGCTCAAATACGCGGTCCCGTTGTGATAAAGATACTCCTCTTCCATCTCAAAGAATGATGCAGATCAGACCGTTGCAGCCCTCGTTGATAATGCGTTCGATCGTTGCGCGCAGTTTTTCCCGCGCCTCCTGAGGCATCCGCTGGAGCTTGTTGTGGAGCCCTTCGTTGACCAGCTCGTTGAGCG
>CACZON010000074.1 GCA_902782805.1 Oscillospiraceae bacterium | reverse complement strand
TGTTCAAAGAAAGTCGGATTTCTTTGATCTCGACGATCCGCTGGTTCTTTTTTGCTTCTTTTTCCCGTTTGGCCTGCTCAAATCTGTACTTTCCGTAATCCATGATCTTGCACACGGGCGGCGTGGCCTTCGGCGCGATCATGATCAGATCGAGGTCCTGCGACGCGGCCTTTTCGAGCGCCTGAGCGCTCGACATGATGCCGAGCTGCACGCCGTCGTCCGAAATCACGCGCACTTCGGGGACACGAATTTCCTCATTGACCAGTAGCTCCTTGCTAGCGATGGGTAAACACCTCCAAAAACTCATTACATCCTGAAAACAAAAAGCGCGGGCAGATTTCTCTGCCCGCAGCCAATACACACGAAGATACTCCCGAAAACCGGAAGATACGGTTATTGACCCGTAACAGACGAAACCTTACAGGTGAGAGCGTCATCCGCCCTGCTTTGTTTTTGCTCAACTATCATACCGTATCCATCGGGGTTTGTCAAGTCTTTTTTCATTTTTCCGAAGAAAATGTCAGAAGTGCGAAATCCGGTGAAACATTACGGTTTTTTCTCCGGCTGACGCTCTGCGGGCAGCGGCTGATTCGCCGCCGGCGCGTTCAGGTTTGCTTTCGGCGCGTTTTTGACTTTCTTCGGGCGGGTTGCCAGGCGGATCACCAGCAGGATCACAAAGATGAACACGAGCAGCAGGAGGATCAGCGGAGAATAGATGATAATTCCGGCTGCCAGATCGGTAAAGAATTTTCCGACGCCGGAGAGCGTCGCCATAAAGCCGTCGCCGACCTTCTCGCCGAAGCCTTCCGCGGTTTCAACGTTGTTGAATGTGTTCTTCTCCGTAATGCTGAGCGAAACGGTCGAATAGGCGATCAGATCGTCCCAGCGCTTGAGGTCCCCGGTCAGGTAATCCATCTCGTAAGAAATGCGCGAGAGCTCGTTTTCCAGTGCAATCAGCTCGTCTACCGTTTCCGCTTTCTTCATGATCTCGAGAATGCGGTCGTACTGCGTCTGATACATTTTCAGCCGCGACTCCGTATCGAAATATGAGGACGTGACGTCATCGGAAGAAAGATTGCGGGAGAGAACCTCCGCTGCCTCGCCGGTTTCGTTCAGGAACGCGTCGAGGTTTTCAGCGCGGACGCGAACGCGGATCTGGGCATACCGGCCGGGATCGCCGAACTGTGCCGGAGGCGTTCCGTCGATCGAAGAGGAAGCGACGTAGCCGCCGTAACGAGAGAGCAGCTCGTAAACCTTATTGAGCGTCGCGTCAAAATCGCGGGTCTGCAGCTGCAGGCTGGCCGAATAGATGATCTTGTAATCCTTGAAATCGCTTTCGAGATAATTGGCGCCGTGGTAATTCTCCGTCCCGGAGGATTCGCCCTTTTCATATCCGGCATCATTGCTCCAGTATCCGTCCTGCGCGGTTTCCGTCGGAACGAATGCTTCGGAGCCCGAGCTTTCCGTACGATAGCTTTCGGATTTGGCCGCAGAAGAACAGGCGCTCAGGGAAAACAGAAGAACGAGTAACACAAGAAGGGCCGCTGCTGTTTTTTTCAACGCTTTCATCGTTTTTTTCTCCTTTAGTATACCGTGATGCTCTTTCCGAGATGGAAAGAATAGATCAGACTGGTTTTGACCGGAAGAGAAAAGATCCGCGGCACCGCTTCCCTGTAGAGGCGCAGCTGTTCGCGGTAGCGATCCGCAAGCTCCTGCGCGTCGTCGATCCGGTCGCTCTTGTAATCGATGATGACGGCACCGTCGTCTTCCAGCAGAACGCAGTCGAACGCGCCCTGAAGGATGACCGGCTCGCGCGCGGCGTCTCCCTGCGCTTCGGGGAAGGCCTCCCCCGCCGGCAGAAGGACCGCAAAGCGGTATTCCCGCAGGCACTGCGGCGCCGAGAGCATTCGTTCGGCCGCCTCGCTTGAGAAGAATGCGGAAAGCGCGCTGCGGTCGATCGAATCCGCCTGCGCCTTCGAGATATATTCTTCCCGTGTCAGCCGGGCAATTTCACGCTCCGGGTCTTCTTTCGCGCGGGCAAGATCGCAGAACTGCATAAAATCGTGGATCGCCGTTCCGCGCTGCGCGGGCGTCAGGCCCTTTGCGGAAAGAAAAGCCGGACGCGCAAACCGCCGGATCGCGTTTTGCGAATGGGCGATCTCGGAGGCCGCGATCTTCGAAGGGATCGCACAGAGCGATTCGTAGGGATATGTAAACGAAAAGTCCCGGCGCAGTTTCTCTTCGAATTCGGCGTCCTTTTCCGCCGCCGCCTCGATTTTCTCTTCTGCCTTTTCAAGACCGAGTTCTTCCGCGGGGATTACATGGATCTTTAAAGAAATTTCGCTTTCGAGGACCGAAAGGTTTTCGCAGCCTCCGAGCGCCCGCAGTTCGCCGCCGTCTTCGTGGCGCAGCGCGCCCATCAGAAGCCAGTCGGCAAACGATCTTGCCTCACGGACCGCACAGGCGGAAAAACGCTCTTTTCCGAAAAGCTTCGCCGAAAGCTCGGAAAGCTTCGTCTCCGGATTTTCAAGGTCGCAGACGAGGATCAGCTTTTCGCGCGCCCGCGTCATCGCAACGTAAAGGACGCGCATCTCCTCGTAGAGATTTTCCTTCGTGATTTTTTCCTTGATCGCCTCGCGCAATGCGGTGGAATACTTCGTCATCCCGTTTTCGCCGCGAAGGCGGATCCCGAACCCGAGATCCATATCCATCACCGCGTCGTCCCGGACGATTTTGAACGCGTCGGCACAGCCGGCAAGGATGCAAACCGGGAATTCAAGACCTTTCGAAGCGTGGATGCTCATGATCTTCACCGAATCGGAATTTAATGCCACCGGACCGGCGGCGGAAAACGCCGTTTGATCGCCGCCTTCCTCCTCGAGGCGCGTCAGATAACGAAGAAACCCGTGGAGCCCTCCGGTGGAATAGGTATCGTAATCGCGCGCCGCCGAAATCAGGGCGCGCAGATTTTTCAGGCGCAGCTCCCCCTGCGGCATGGCTCCGGAAAGCTCCGGATAAGCGGTCTCGGCAAAAAACGCGTTGAGAAAATCGCCGACCGAAAGGCTTCCGGCAAACCTGCGGAAACGGCGGAGATTTTTGAGGAACGCTTCGTATTTCTGCCCGCCCGCGGCCGCGTGCAGCAGCGCGGCGTAAAGATCCGTCCTCGGGCTTTGAAGGCGCATCGCGGCAAGTTCGTCGGGAGAAAAGCCGAACACCGGATGAAGCATCGCGGCGGCAAGCGGGACGTCCTGCATCGGGTTGTCGACCGCGCGCAGGATTGCCAGAAGCTGCGCGATCTCGGGCCGTTCAAAGAAGTTTTCGCTTGCGGAAGTCTGCGCTTCGATCCCGCAGGCTTCGAACACTTTCTGATAATCTACGGCCGGTGCTTTGACGTTGCGCAGCAAAACTGCGATATCTCCGGGCCGGATCGGCCGCAGCTGCTTCGTTTCCGGATCGGTCACCGTCATTTTTTCATCGAGCATCTGCCGGATTCGCCCGGCAAGATAAACCGCCTGCGTTACGTGACGGTTCTGGCCGGGGCGTTTTCCCGAAATCAGGCATAGCTCCGGGGTGTAGATCCCGTCTTCCGACGGCGCGTATTCAGCCTTCGGGATCAGCTGCTCGCCGTTTTGGTAATCGATCCCGCCGGTCTCAGGGCGCATCAGGGGATTGAAAAAGAAATTGACCGCGCCGGTAACTTCCCTGCGCGAGCGGAAATTATGCTCTAAGGTAATGTATGCCGGGAACTGAGGCGCTTCGCGGCGATAGGGCACCGCTTTTTCGCGCCGGCGCAGAAAGAGCTGCGGCATCGCCTGGCGGAAGCTGTAGATGCTCTGTTTGACGTCGCCGACGGCAAACAGGTTCTCCTCGTTTCTGGAAACCGCCCTGAAAATCAGTTCCTGAGTTTCGTTGGTATCCTGGTATTCGTCGATCATGATCTGATCGTAGCGTGCGGCAATCTGATCCGCAATTTCCCGGCGTCGAATCCCCTGCGGCGTCTCTTCAACGAGCAGTTGGAGCGCAAAATGCTCAAGATCGCTGAAATCGACTGCGTTTTCCGCGCGTTTGAGGCGCGAGAATTCCGCGATAAACGCTTCGAGCGTCCGGAAAAGAGAATCGGTAAAGGGCGCCGTCCGCCGAAGATCTTCCGTACAGAGCTCGAGCGGGGCGCAGATGGTTTCCTTCAGGTCGTCGATCATTCCGTAGAAGGTTTTGCGGAAAAGCTGAAGACGCGCACGCAAAGAGGCGGCTTCTTCCTCCGACCTTGCGCTTCCGAGCGCGGCCTTCCGATGATTCTGCAGCAGCGCATACAATCCGTTCCAATCTTCCCCGGAAACTGTTTCGATCAGCGCATCGAGATAATCGGAATCGTCAGAAAACGCCGGGCCGTAAGCTGCCTTGAGCTTATCGAATCCTGCTATCTCCGCAATCCGGGCTGAAAGCATCCGCCGGTACTCGGTAAGCGTTTCACGCGCTGAAGAAAGGATTTCTTTTCCGAAAACGGTTTTCGAAAAATCCTCGCCGCGGTACGAATCCGCGATGGAGCGCAGCCAGCTTTCCGGGAAGGGGTGCGCGCTGACAAAATCGTAGAGATTCAGCAGCATATCGACAAGCTTCCGGTCGCTGCGGTCGGTACCGAAGATTTCGCAGAGATTGCGCCAATCCTCGCCTTCGTTCTCGTACAGCCCGTCGATCACGGTATCGATCGCCGACAGGCGCATCATTCTAAGCCGGTTTTCATCGAAAACGCGGAAATCCGGCGAAAGCGAAAGCTTTTCGAAGTTTTCGCTCACGAGATCCATGCAGAAGCTGTCTACTGTGCTGATCTGCGCCTTTTCAAGCAGCATCTGCTGCCTGCGCAGCGCCGGGCGTTCCTCCCGCGGCGCTGCCGCGAGCCGCTGCGCGAGGCTGCGGGAGATCCGGTCCTTCATTTCCGCCGCCGCTGCGCGCGTAAAGGTAACGATCAGGATCCGGTCGGCGTCGATCGGATGCTCCGGATCGGTGATCAGCCCGATCACACGCTCGGTCAGAACGGTGGTTTTCCCGGAACCGGCCGCTGCCGAAAGCAGCAGTGCGCCGCGCGCTTCGACCGCGTCCTTTTGGGCCTGGGTCCACTGTCGCTCGCTCATCTGACCGCCTCCTCTTCTTCGATCTGTCTAAAGAATTCTTTCTTCGATATTCTTTTGTTCTGTACTTCGCCCCCGTCGTAAAGCTTTCCGCAAATCGCAAAATAGGGGCAGTATTTGCAGCCGAACTGATTCTCCATCAGCGGCCTGGCGTCGATATCGCCCGCCTCCAGCTTTTGCTGCATATCAAGGATCTTGCGCTCGACCATGCGGTGAATCCGTTGAAAATCCGCTTCGTCCAGAAGATAGTCGCCGCCGTACGTTCGATTGCCGGCAACGCTCACGGGGATGTATTTTCCTTCGAGCTGTTCCTCCATTGCCGAAAGGACCTCGCGGTTATCGAGCACGACGCCTTTCATCTGGAATTCTTTTCCGATTTTTTTCTGCGCTTCCTCCTCGGTCGTATTGCGTTCCACCCGTACCAGCGGTCTGCGCGATGGCATATAGAGCACGCCGGCGGGTTTTCCGCGCCGGTTCTCGATCAGCGCGCCGAGATAGATCAGCATCTGCAGATTAAGCCCGCAGAGCAGATCGGAATAGCGGAATTCCTTAGTGCCTGTCTTGTAATCGATGATGCGAACGAAGGTTTCTCCGCCGCTTTGATAGGTATCGACGCGGTCGATCTTTCCGACGAGGCGGATCTCGCGTCCGTCCTGTGTCGGGATTGCGAGCGGAAAGTCGCCTTCACCGACGGTAAGCTCGAAGCTCTCCGGCCGGAAGAGGCTCTGCGAAAGCTCTTCGGCGATCCGGCGGATCAGATAGTAAGCGGAGTCCCCAAGGCGCGAGATCGCCGTCTGGAAACGTTTCCCTTTATCCTCCTGGCCTCCGAAGTTTCTGTTTGCATAATCGCTGCAGAGCGATTCGATCTTTGCGCGCAGCTCCCGTTCGCTCATGGCGGCGATTTCCTTGCTGTCGTGATGCAGGAAGAGCTTTTCGAGCAGATCGTGCATTAAGCTGCCGTACTGCAGCGCGTCGATTTTCGCGGTTTCGAGCTTTTTCGCCCGCAGACCGTATTCGCAGAAGTAACGGAAGCGGCAGAGATGGTAGGTTTCGATCTGCGTTGCCGAAAGGCGGTGGCTGCTTCCGAACAGTGAAACCGCAAGCGTCCTGTTTTCGAGCGCAATCGGTTTTTCCTCGACCGCGCGTTCAATGGCGCCGACTTTTCCGGCATACTGCGTTTCCCCTTTGAAGATCTCGCGCAGCGTCTGCGCGCGGGGCGAGTTTTCACGCCAGCGGTGCGCCGCAGCGGTAAAGGCGGCAGGTTTTGTGCTCGCAAAAAATTCTTCCGGATAATCCTCCCGGCAGGATACGCTCAGCTTCGGAAAAATCGCTTTGGCGCCGAGCGTCAGCTCGCTTTCAAAAGCCGCGCCGCCTTTTGGGAAACTCAGAAATACGCGCTCCGACGCGCAGCAGGCCGCTTCGTAGGCGAGCAGAAGCTCCTCGGCTGCCGATTCTTCAAACGTTCTTCCGATCGGCATTCCGACGCCGATCAGTTCTTTCCGTTCGCGGTCGGTAAAAAGCCCTTCGAGAGAGGGCGTCAACGGGAATTCCCCGCGTACCGTACCAATCAGAAAGGCCGCACGGATCCCTTCCGGGCGGCTCCGCTGCGCCGCGCTGACGCTGACCTGATCTGCACGCTGCGGGATCTCCGAAAGACGGTTTGAGGAAAACAGCGCCTCGAACACCCGCTGCAGCATCGAAAGCTCCATCACGGTATCCGCGGCCGCGGCGGCGATCTGATCGAGATCGGCCATCACGAGATCCCAGAGCCGGTAAAGCAGCGCGGCTTCCTCGCGGTCGCCCTGCGCTTCGAGCTCATCGGCGAGCGACGCGATCGCTTCTTCGGCCGAAAGCTCCTCCAAAAAGCGGTAGATCGCCTCGGCGGCGGCACGCCCGTTCGCCTCGCGGAGCGAAGCGCGCAGGTTCTCAAGCGGACGGACCGTCTTTTCCCGCAGCTCATTGAGCAAAGATAGCTCGGCGCACGCCTCGTCGTTGAATGTATCGGAAAATCCGCGGGGATTTTCCGTAAAGGGAAGCAGCCATTTCTTCCCCGAAATATTCCAGATGAACGTATAGTTTTCCAAACGGAAGATCTCGTCGTCCGAAAGTCCGGCAAGGCCGGTTTTCAGATAGGTAAAAACGTTGTTGGCTTCGTAGCCGCTCTCGAGGATCCGCAGCGCCGCCGAGATCAGCCGGCAGAGCGGCTTTCGCTCGACCTCCTGCGGGCGGTCCATGAAATAGGGAATCCCGCGCTTTTCCAGCGCCGTATCGAGGATGCCGAGGTATTTTTCCGGCGCACGCGAAAGGATCGCGATCTCTTTATAGCGGAATCCTTCCTCCATCACGAGACGCCGGATCCCGGAGGCGACGAATTCCGCTTCCTCGTAAAGATCCGCTGCCTGATAGACGGTCACCGCTTCCGGCTTCTCCGGGTACGGAGAGGCAACGTCGTCGAAGAGGTTCTCTTCGAGCGCTTTGAGCTCCTCATTTTTAAAACGCGGCGCGGCGGAAAGGCGGATCGGCGCGGCGATCGGGATCCCCTCCTCGCGCGCGATGCGAATAAGCTTTGCGGCGGTCCGCTTGACGCTGGAAAAACGCCCGAAACCGGCTTCGCGGTCTTCGAGGGAATCGGTACAGAGCGTCACCGTAAGCGTATCGGCGGCTTTGAGCATTTCGCGGATCAGGAGAAGCTCCTGCGCCGTAAAACCGCTGAAGGAATCGATCACGATCCGCGCGCCGGAAAAGAAATCGGTTTCCGGCAGCATCTTCGCCATCTTCGTCAGGTCGTCGAGCGGATCGGCGTAGCCGCGGTCGATCAGGGATTCGTACGCCGCAAAAATCAGCGAAACCTCCGAGAGCTTTTTCGAAAGCTCCCCTGCGGGCAGCGCTTCGGAATACGCGCACAGATCCTCCGGAGAAAGCGCGCAGCTTTTCAGCTCGGAGAGCGCGGGAAGCAGAAAGCTTCCGAGCTCGCCGCGCTTTGCCGGGCCCGCGTATACCTCAAGATGATCGATCACCTGCGCGGCTGCGAGCTCCATCAGGATCGCGCGGCCGCCGTCGGTAAGACGCTCGCCGACAAGTCCGCCGTAAGTCCGGAAGAACCATTCCGTCAGGCGCGAAAAGCTCATCACGCTGACGTCCTTTGCGCGCATGGGACCGAGCAGCTCAAGGATCGCTTTTTCCGATTCAAACGAATACTGTTCCGGAACGATCAGAATCTGCCGGCCTGCGTTCTCCGGCGCCGGTTCTTTTTCGAAGATTTCCCGCGCGTACCGCGTTTTTCCGCTGCCCGCGCGTCCCAATACCAGCTGAAGCATTTTACTCGTCCTTCCCTTGGTCAAAAAAGCTTCTGATTTTTTCAATGATTTCAAGCACTTTCCATTCGATGGTGTATTCCTGCGCGCCGGAGACGATCTTTGCGCCGTTTTCCCCGATTCTGCAGAAGAAATCCCGTTCATCGAAGCTCGCGCCGAGACAGAGCGAGGGAAACAGAACGCACCAGAAATTTTTGCCTTTCCCCGCGCCGATCACAACGCGCAGCGCGTCGTACGTGCCGGCCGGCAGCGTAACGGTTTCATATTCCTTCGTCGGAAAATACGCCGTTTCGAGCGAAACCGATACCGGCATACAGCAGCCGTTTTTGCGCAGCGTTTCTTCTGCGGCTTTTTCGAAACGCGGGAGATTCTCCGAAAGCGCCGCGAGCGCTTCCTCCTTCTCCCGCGTGTTCTTAAGGAGGATCTCTCCCTCCCGCAGGATCTCGTCGCGCACGATCAGCTTGAGTTTCTGATCCGCAGCCGAATCGGAATTTGCGACGACGTGCATCCTTACCACGTTTTCGCGGATCTCCTCACAGCCGGACTGAAAGGAAAGCGCCTCGAACAGAAACAGACACACGAACGCGCCGAGCGCGCATTTTTCGATAAGCCGCCATTTTTTCATAACCGTTCCTCCCGTTTTTCTTTACCGGGAGTTTTGACGGCGGTTTCAGACTTTATTCACGGGAAAACAGAGAAACGCGGATTCGTATTCCCGCGCGAGCGCCGATCTGCAGGCGCCGGCGGCGGGATCGTCCTTTTCAAACAGCGCGTAAACGGCGCTCCCGCTGCCGGAGAGCAGCGCGCCGAGCGCGCCGAAGGAGCGCATTTTCTCTTTGATCTTTGCGATTTCCGGGTTTTCGGCCGCAAGATCGAAATCGTTATAGAGTGCCGAAGCGATCCGCCGAAGATCGCCCGATTCAAGCGCGCCGCGCATGTTTTCCGCGCTGCGAAGACGCGCGAGCGGCTTTCGGTCAATCTCCCGGTAAGCCTGCGCGGTCGAAACGGAGAAGCGCGGCTTTACGACGACGATCTTACACGGCGGCATCGGCGGCAGCGGGGAAAGCGCCTCGCCGATCCCGACGCCGAGCTTCGTTCCGCCTGCGATGCAGAACGGAACGTCCGCGCCGAGTTTCGCCCCGAGCGCGCAGAGCGCTTCTTCGGAGACGTCGGCGCCGTACAGCGCGTTCAGCGCCGAAAGCACCGCAGCCGCGTCGGCGCTGCCGCCGCCGAGCCCGGCCCCGACCGGGATCGACTTTTTGATCGAAATCACAACCCCGCCGGAAGTCTGCGTCTCACGCAGGAAAAGCGCCGCGGCGCGCCAGGCGATATTCTTTTCGCCGGCAAGTGATTCGTCGCTGCAGAGAACACAGATCCCGCCCGGCGTTTTTTCCGCTGAAACGGTATCGCAGAGCGAAATCTGCTGCATCGCCGTTTCGAGCAGATGATATCCGTCCGCACGGCGGCCGGTGATTTCCAACGTCAGATTGATTTTTGCAAACGCTTTTTTCGTAATCATAAAAAGCCCCTGAAAGAATCTGTTTTCTTTATTTATAATAAGTATATCACAAACTCTGTCCCATAAAAAGTACCCTCGCAAAAACGGTGACAATCTGTTACAAAAAAAATTCAAAAGGTTACAGTTTTGTCAATAAGGTTACAATCCTTTCATTTTTATTGACTTATTCATGTATAAAACGATATAATATGGATGAAAAGGAGATGATTCTATGGAAGAATACGCCGTATATATATGGGTCGCGGTAACGATTCTTGCCGTGCTCGTGGAAGCGGCAACCTCTCAGATGGTCTCCATCTGGTTCGTATTCGGCGCGCTCGGAGCGCTGATCACCGGCCTGTTCGGAGGCGGCTTCCTGATTCAGGTCATCGTATTCGTTGTCGTTACGATCATCGCCCTGATTCTGACAAGGCCGCTGGTGAAGAACGCGTCGCTCTTCAAGAAAGAGGACACGAACGCCGGACGATACGTCGGCAAAGAAGGGATCGTCACCGTAACGATCAACAACCTCGAAAACGAAGGACAGGTCTCCGTTCTCGGCTCCACGTGGTCCGCCCGTTCTTACGACGGAACTCCGATTGAAGAAAACGAACACGTTGTCATCGAAAAGATCGAAGGCGTCAAGCTGATCGTATCGAAGAAATAAGAAAGGAGAATTGATTTATGGGTCCCGGATTATATGCACTGATCGCAATTCTGTTTCTGGCCATTCTGACGATTATCATCAACATCAAAATCGTCCCGCAGGCGAACGCCTACGTCGTTGAGCGTCTCGGCGCTTACCGCACCACCTGGGGGACCGGTCTGCACTTCAAGATCCCGTTCTTTGACCGAATCGCAAAAAAAGTTTCCCTGAAGGAACAAGTCATCGACTTCCCCCCGCAGCCGGTGATCACGAAAGATAACGTCACGATGCAGATCGATACCGTTGTTTATTTCCAGATCACCGATCCGAAGCTGTACGCTTACGGCGTGGAGCATCCGATCTCCGCGATCGAAAACCTCTCCGCCACCACCCTGCGCAATATCATCGGCGAAATGGAGCTCGACCATACCCTTACCTCCCGCGACGTCATCAACTCGAAGATCCGCGTGATCCTCGACGAAGCGACCGACGCCTGGGGCATCAAGGTCAACCGCGTTGAGCTCAAGAACATTCTTCCGCCGAAGGAAATCCAGGACGCGATGGAGAAGCAGATGAAGGCCGAGCGTGAACGCCGCGCGAAGATCCTCGACGCCGAGGGTGAAAAGCGCAGCGCGATCCTGATCGCCGAAGGCCACAAGGAATCCGCGATCCTTCAGGCGGATGCCACGAAGGAAGCGAAAATCCGCGAAGCTCAGGGTGAAGCCGAAGCGATCGTTTCGATCCAGAAGGCAATGGCAGACGGTCTGCGCATGCTCAACGAAGCGGCTCCGACCGATTCCGTCATCGCGCTCAAGAGCCTCGAGGCGTTCCAGAAGCTCGCCGACGGCAAAGCGACGAAGATCATCATCCCCTCTCAGATCCAGTCGCTCGCAGGTCTTGCGACTTCCGTTAAAGAACTGATTTCGACCGAACCGGATAAGAAAGCGTAATCCCCCGCTTTTTTGAACGTTCCGCAAAACGCCTCCGGGCAATCCCCGGAGGCGTTTTCTCAATTCCTTCTCTCTGCAAAGGAGCTTCCCTATGTGGTTTGCAATTATCGGCACCCTCGCCGCTGCGTTCGCGCTCAGTCTGCTCTATCTTGCGTTTCGCGCGGCGCATTTCGGATTTGTGCAAAAGCTCTGCGGCAAACGCCGCTATCTTGCCAGGATCCTGTGCTTCGTTTTCTTTGCGGCGCTCGCCGCGGTGCTGTGGCTTTTGTGGAACATGATGAACGCGATGGTCTGCATGATCCATCTCGTCGTTTTCTTCCTGCTGTGCGATCTGATCTCTGCGATCGTTTTGAAAATCCGCCGGAAAAAGCCGAAGCGCTATTACGCCGGCGCCGCTGCGATCGTTCTGTGCGCCTTGTATCTCTCCGCCGGCTGGTATGCGGCTCATCACGTCCGGCAGACCGATTACGCCTTCGAATCCGAAAAAATCACCGAAAAGATACGGATCATCCAGATTACCGACGTCCACCTCGGCACGACCTTTCATGCAGAAGGGTTTTCCGCTCATCTTGAACGTATCAACACACTCTTGCCGGACGCGGTGGTGCTCACGGGAGATTTTGTGGACGACGATACCTCCCGGGAGGATCTGATCGCAGGCTGCGAAGCGCTTGGAAAGCTTCAGGCAAAATACGGCGTTTTTTACGTCTTCGGCAACCACGACCGCGGCTATTTCAGCGAAGCGAGGCGCGGATGGTCCAGCGCCGATCTGCGCGGGGAGCTTTTGAAAAACGGCGTTGTAATTCTGGAAGACACGGCGTTTGAGATCGGCGGAAACGTCACGATTCTCGGCCGCCGGGACCGCTCCGTGCGCGCGCGT
>CACZON010000073.1 GCA_902782805.1 Oscillospiraceae bacterium | reverse complement strand
GCGGCGGCTACCGCGGCGCGGAGCGGCTGATCTATAAGACCGACGGAACCGTCTACTATACGAAGGATCATTACGAGAGCTTCCAGCAGCTCTATTAAAGAGGATCTGCGATGAAAACAGCAATTCTGAACGGAAAGAAGATCCCGGATCGCGCGGCGCTCCATGCGGCGCTTGCGCAGGAGCTTTCTTTCCCGCCGTATTACGGCAACAACCTTGACGCGCTCTGCGATCTGCTGACGGAGTCAGCGGAGCCAATCCGGATCGTCCTGATCGGAAAAGAAGCGTTTGAAGAAAATCTCGGCGTCTATTTTACCCGTTTCCTCCGCATGCTGGAGGACGTTTCGGGGGAAAGCGGCCGCCTGACGTTTGAATTCCGGGAGGAAAACGAAATGGATCTTCAAAAAGCAAAAGAAAAACTGAGCGAGCTCCAGAAGAAGATGAGCGCGTTCGATCACGCGAGCAGCCTGATCTATTACGACGCGGTGACCGGCGCGCCGAAGGGTACGGCGGCGAACCGTGCCCAGACACTCTCTGTGCTGAGCCTCGAGAGCTATCAGCTTGCGACCGGTCCGGAGACCGTAAAGCTGCTCGAATTTTTGGACGAGCAGAAGGAGCAGCTCGACGAACGCGAAACGCGTATCGTGGAGCTCCTGCTCAAGGAGATCCGCCATCTTCAGAAAATTCCGCAGGATGAATACCTGGAGATGCAGATGCTTTTGGTCGAAGCGGACGACGTCTGGCACCGGGCGAAGGAAGCGAGCGATTTTGCGCTCTTTGAGCCGGTGCTCGAAAAAATCTTCGAGATGAACCGCCGCTTTGCAGGCTATCTTGCTCCCGAAAAAGCGCCTTACGATTACTGGCTCGGTGAATTTGAGGAGGGGCTGACGATGGAGCGCTGCGACGCGTTCTTCGCGACCTTGCGCGCGCATATCGTTCCGCTTCTGAAAAAAGTGGAGGCGAAGCCGCAGCTTTCCAACGAAATGCTCCACGGATCTTTCCCCGCAGCGCAGCAGGAAGCGCTCTCCTACCGGCTGATGAAGCTGATGGGACTCGATCTCGATCACGTCGGCCTTTCCACAACGGAGCATCCATTTACGACGAGCCTCGGCTCGCATTTCGACGAGCGGATCACAACACACTTCTACGAGGAGGATTTCTCGTTCTCGATGTTCAGCGTGATCCACGAAGGCGGCCACGCGCTTTACGATTTTGGAAGCGACGATTCCTTTGCCTATACCGCGCTGGACGGCGGCGTTTCGATGGGAATCCACGAAAGCCAGAGCCGCTTTTACGAGAATCTGCTCGGCAGGAGCCGCGCGTTCTGCGAGGCGGTCTTCCCGCTGCTTCAAGAGGTTTTCCCGCGCCAGATGTACGGCCGCACCGCGGAAGAATTCTACAAGGCGGTCAATCGCGCGGAGCCTTCGCTGATCCGCACCGAAGCGGACGAGCTGACCTACTGCCTCCATATCATGGTGCGCTACGAGCTCGAAAAGCGCGTGATGTCGGGCGAGCTTGCGGTCCACGATCTGCCCGGAGAATGGAACCGTCTCTATAAGGAATATCTCGGGATCGACGTTCCGGACGACAAGCACGGCGTTTTGCAGGACAGCCACTGGTCCGGCGGCGCGATCGGATACTTCCCCTCTTATGCGCTCGGTTCCGCCTACGGCGCGCAGCTGCTTGCAAAGATGCGCGAAGAGATCGACGTGGACGACTGTCTGCGCCGCGGCGATTTTGCGCCGATCAATGAATGGAACCGCGAGCATCTCTGGAAATACGGATGCCTCTATAAGCCGGCGGAGCTGTTCCGCAAGGCGGCGGGGGAGGAATTTGATCCGACCTATTATACCGATTATCTTGAGAAAAAGTATTCGGAACTCTACGATCTCTGACGGATCCGAACGAAAAAAGATCCCGGACTTTGCTTTTGGCAGAGTCCGGGTTTTTCTCGTTTTCAGGTTAAGTATGCTGTTTGGAATCGGCGGCGGGAAGCCGCGGGATCGGCAGCAGCATTCTGGTTGCGCGCCGGTAATCTTCAAATCCCGCTTTCCTGCTCTGGCGGCGGTCCGCCATCGGAATGCTGACGAACAGGAAGAGCATCGTATTGGAAAACGCCCCGAGCAGAAGCACATACCGCCCCGGGAAGACGGACAGCCCGAAAAGCCCGATGCCCCACCAGAAAAGGATTTCGCCGAGATAGTTCGGATGACGCGAATACTTCCAAAGCCCGGTTCGGATCAGCGCGCCTGAATGCGTGCTCCGGAACCGGTGAAGCTGATAATCCGCTCCTCCCTGAAGCGCAACGGCAAGGATCGAAAGAAGCAGGAACAGACGGTTTCCGCTGCGCGGCGATTCCTCTGTGAAAATGCATACGGCGGGCAGAAGCGCGCCGAAAACGATCAGCGTCGGCACGAGATGAATTCCGAGGAAATTGATCAGCGGATAAAAAACGCCGGATTTTTCCCGGAGCATCGTATAGCGCCAGTCCTGAAACGCGAGGCCGTGAAACGTATATGCCCAATTGCCGGTCAGGCGCACGCCCCAGATGAAGACGACGCAGAGGACCTCAATACGCTGCGCAGTCAGCGGACTGGAAAGCAGATAGCCGAAGAGGATCACGACCGGCGCAACGCTCCAGTAGGGGTCGTAGACCGAAGCGTTGCGGAAGATCAGGCTCCATAAAAAAACGAAAACCGTTGCCGCGACGTCCGCGATCAGAAGATTGAGCCAAACGTCAAAAGACAGTACTGAATACAGGAGAAACCCGAGCGCGCCGGCGCAGAGATAGATCAGCGCAAGGGCAAGAAAACTGAGCGTGCGGCTGTTTTTGAGGTTTCGCATGTGCAGCATCTCCTTTTGAAGGATTTATTCAAGGATCCGATACGTAAGCTTTGCTTTGAGAATTCGCAGCACGCTTTCGTCGATCCGTTCGATCGGAAGGGTTCCGTCGGAGATCTTTTCGAGCAGATACTCCTTTGCCGCGAAAAAATCCTCCGGAATCAGAATCATGTCGACGCCGGCTTCGAGCGCCAGCAGCGCGGCTTCCCCGGAAGAGTAATTCTCCGTAATCGCCAGCATCTGCATCGAATCGGTAACGATCACGCCGCGAAAGCCGATCCGTTCGCGCAAAAGGCCGGTGACGATCGGTTCACAAAGCGTTGCCGGGGTCATTTCGCCGGTGACGTTCGGCAAAGCGATATGGCCGACCATCACGAGCGGTGCGCCGGCTTCGATCCCGGAAGAAAACGGGAGAAACTCACAGCCCGCAAGACGTTCGAGCGTTTTTTCGCTTTGAGCGACGCCGTAGTGGCTGTCTTCAACGGTGTCGCCGTGGCCGGGGAAATGCTTTAAGGTGCAGAGGATCCCGCTTTCGCAGAATCCTTTGACACAGGCCGAAACGCGCCCGGCCGCGACGTTCGGATCCGAGGAAAACGCGCGCTCGCCGATCACGTCGCTGTAAAAATTCGAATGGACGTCGGCAATCGGGGCAAAATCGAGGTTGAAACCGAGCGCGAGCAGTTCGGTACCGATTGTGAAACCGACTTCATAGGCTTCCTCGTCGCTTTGAATCTGACCCATCGGGGGAAATACGGTCGTCCCCATCTCCGGATTGTTTCCGACGCGGGAGACAAGCCCGCCCTCTTCGTCGACCGCAAGAAAGAGGCCGTATTTTGAGAAGGACTGCGTCTTTTCAAGCATTTCCGCCGTCTGTTCGCGCGAAACGAGGTTTTTTGAGAAGTAAATCAGCCCGCCGACCGGGTTTTCAGAGAGCGCTTCGCGCGTTTTTTCGCCCGCGGCTGTAACCGGGGAATCGCCGGTCAGCTGTTCGGGTGAAAGAATGAACAACTGGCAGATTTTTTCATTGAGCGTCATCCCGGAGAGAATCTGATGCGCCCGGATCAGTTCCGGTTCCGGTACAGGTTCGGATTCCGGTTGAGATTCCGGATCCGGCTCGGATTCCGGTGAAACAAGGCTCTGCTCAGACGAATCCGCGCCCGCCGGCTGAGATACGGGTTCAGAGGATCCGGAGGAAAAATCGGGGAGAGAATCGGGTTCGGAAAGAGATACGGGCATATCGGAAGAGAGGTCCGCCGTGTTTTGTGTGCATGCGGTCAGAAAACAGAGAAGCACCAGAACTGCGAACAGTTTTCTCATATCTTGCGGTTCACCGTCCTTCCCCTTGTGTGATGTCTGCTCACATTATATCACAAAAAGTATGATTCGTTGCAGAAATCTGCCGAAAAATGAAAAAAGTTTGCAGGAGGAAGGGTGATATAAGAAAACTGCCGTCTTGTGAATTCCGTGATCGGTCCGAATGACAGAATTGCGGGAAACGTCGGTCATGATCTGCCGCAGCGTGCAAAACCCGTGCGGTTCAGATCTGTGTTTCGTTTCGGACATAAAATGATCCTCCCAAAGCAGATTCGGGTATTTCCCCGATCTGCTCCGGGAGGATCATATATAGTTGCGTAAATGCGCCGGTTTCGGTTCCCTTCGCGCCGTTGACTGCTTCACGGAACACACTCCCTGCAGGGAACGATCCGCCGGAAAGACGGCGCGTTACGGTGTGCCGGTTTCTGCCTCAATCAGTGCGGTGAACCCCTGCGCGAAATCTTCGGGATAGAAGAGACGGAGGCTGAGCCAGCCTTCATAGTCAAAGGCTTCCTCTCCATCAAGAACGACTTCCCGGGACGGAGTTCGGCAGAGTGTCTTCCAGTCGGACGCGACGAGATAATTTCCGTCTTCTGTTTTTGTGATCTGCGGATGGAACTCGTACAGCGTGCTGTAGGAGGCGTCTCTGGTCAGATCCCCCTGGGCGATCTCTCCGTTCGGAGTCCAGACCTGAATCGTCTCGCCGTATTCATAGATCGGGATCACATAGCTGCGGCCCTGTCTGACGGGGGAAAGAGGATCTATAGGATAGTATTCATCCTCGATCAGAACGGTCGTTCCGGGTTCGAATCCCGAACCGTACCATACTTTTTCAACAGTGAATTCATAGACAACCGTATCGGTGAACGAGTGATACAGTTCCGTTTTTCCGAATTTGTCATCGTAGAAACTGTATGGATAATGTTTTGAGTAAACTCTGCCGACCGAGCCTTCGAGAATTGCGTCGGCGTCGGAGAGCATGGATTCACTGAAACTGACGATGGACAGGTCGCCGCCGGAAGATACGGCTTCCAGTTCGGGATTGATTTCGGCCTCCGGCAGGAGAAGGCTGCTGTACCTGACGGGGCTGTAATCCGGCGCTTCGGTCCGGGCGGAAACCGCCGTCCCGGAAGAGACGTCTTCCCGGGAAACAGGCTCCTGGTCGGCAGCTGCCGAGATCGTGCTTTCTTTTACGGAGGATTCCGGGACGACTGCGTTCTCCACCGGCTGCGGAGAAGCCGGCGCGCGGGTCGCAAACAGGATGATTCCCGCAAGGATGACGCAGAAAGATGCCGCCATCGCGAGGTAACGGAATTTAAAAGGACTTTTTCTGCTTTCATCCGCTTTGGACCCGGCTTCTTCCACGATGTCGGGATCTATTTCACCGATTGCTTCATATAAACGGATTTTGCTGTTTTTCATAGGCTGATTCCTTCCTTTTCAAGAATCTGTTTCAGGCTTCTGCGCAGCCTGTAAAGCTTCTGAGTGATTTTTTCAGGAGAGATGCGAAGTTCCTGTGCCAGGGAGCGGACGGATTCACCGTTGAAGTAACGCCTGACAAAGAGCTTTCTGGCGTCCGGCGGCAGAGAGCGCAGCCATGCGCTGATGCATTTGCCGATCTCCGAGGTTTCCGTCTCCAGTTCCACGGAAGACGCGGACGGAACACATTCGTCAAGTTCGCTCAGAAGAAGTTCCATCCCGCCAAACCGCTTTTTTGCATGATTCAGATTCCACAGGTTAATGGCGGCGTTTCTGGTGATCTTTCCGAGCCATGCTCTCAGAATCCTGGGACGTTCGGGAGGAATGGAATTCCACACGCGCCAGTAGACGTCGTTGACGCACTTCTCCGATTCTTCCCGGTCAGTCAGAATATTGTTCGCAATCGTACGGCAGTAATCGCCGTATTTCTGATCTGTTTCCGAGATCGCACGTTCATCCCGTTCCCAGTACAGATCAATAATCTGACTGTCTTCCATGATCCTCATCCTTTCCTGAATTTTTGAAGGCCTTCACCTATATAGACAGCGGTTTGGCTCAAATATTGTTTATAAGCTGACGGTTTTGTTGTTTTGCCGGAAACCGTTCTGCGCCGGCCTTTCGAAAAAAGTAAAAAAACGGCGCAGCCGTTTCGGGCTGCGCCGGATCTGCGATGGCTCTTTTGGCGGGAGTCTTCGGGGAGATCAGTCTTTTTCCTCCAGATGAAAGAGTCTGGTCGGAATATGACAGTATCCTCCCGGATTCTTGACAAGATAGTCCTGATGGTATTCCTCGGCGCGCCAGAAGTTTTCAAGCGGCGAAACCTCAACGGCCAGTTTCTGCCCGAGCTCCTGTTCCTTTGCGGCACAGACCTGCCTGATCACGGGCAGGAGGGACGCGTCCTCATAATAGATTCCGGTACGGTACTGCGTGCCGAAGTCCTCGCCCTGATGGTTGACCGCGAGCGGATCGATCGCGAGAAAATAGTATTCAAGCAGCTTTTCCGCGGAGATAACCGCGTCGTCAAACTGTATTTTTACCGTTTCCGCGTGGCCGGTGTTTTCGTAGCGTACCTGCTCGTAACTCGGGTGATCCGTTTTTCCGTTCGCGTATCCGACTTCGGTGGACACGACGCCGCGGAACTGATCAAAAAAGCGCTGCGTT